>JAFYIM010000333.1 GCA_017538635.1 bacterium | reverse complement strand
GATTCGCTTATGAATGCCGGAGAAGCGGCGTTTGGAAGAAGCTTGAATGTCGCTGTCGCTTTGCCCTTGGAATTGGCGGAAAACTTAACTTGCAGATCCGCACCCTTATTCGCATGCTTATAGCTTTTGCCTTTCAGCTCAGGAGTAAAGGTGTAGGCGGCAACGCTTCCCAGGCCTTTTTCGTAGGATAGCATGTCCAAGACCGTTGCCTTTTGTGTCTTGAAGTTCTCGATATCTTTCGTGTCTATCGTTCCGGAAGATTTAAAGGAGGCTTTGCTGAGTTTTCCAGTTTCATTCCCTACTACAAAAGCGAAATTCGCGGTAACGTCTTTTTCCGTCCACTTGAATTTTCCATTTTTAGATTTAACAGAGATCTTCTGACCACCGGTCTTTGTCCCGTAACCTTTCTTATTTTCCGGAAACAGTGTTGGAGCAGTAAGGTAACTGCCGAGATTATTGCAGATAGATACGCTGTTTGTTCCTTCAGCAAGCGCTTTTAAGGCGGTTTCGCTCAGCGTTCCGCTCAGCTTAAGCGTGGTCTTGCCCTTAACATAGTTTGAGACAGTAGCGACTTCCTGTGTGACAATAGTGTCGGCTAATGTCGTTCCGGCTATGAAGAAAACCATTGCCAACAAAAAGAATTTTTTAAGGCGCATAAGAACCTCGCGTGTTGGTTAAAACTTAACTGCTGAAAAGTTTATCATATTTCCTTAAGGAATGTTAGCCTCAGCCTGAAATTACAACACGCCCTTGCGGGGGCAGAGGGATTGAAAGGGGCACTCGGAGCATTTGGGGTTTCTGGCCTGGCAGATGGCGCGGCCATGCGCGATGAGCTGGTGGCTGAAGTCTGTCCACTCTTCCCTGGGGACGATTTTAATCAGGTCTTTTTCTATCTTTTCCGGCTCAGTGTTTTTGCTGAGGCCAAGGCGGTTTGAGAGTCTTGCTACGTGCGTATCGACTACTATGCCGTCGTTGATGCCGTAACCGGTGCCTAAGACGACGTTGGCGGTCTTCCTGGCCACGCCGGGAAGATTGCTAAGCTCTTCCATGGTTTTCGGCACGCGGCCTTTGAAATTTTCAGCAATTATTTT
Source organism: bacterium (assembly GCA_017538635.1). The sequence goes on along the minus strand of JAFYIM010000333.1, from coordinate 4,478 downwards.
CGAAGCGGCGATGATGTTTTTGGCTTTGTTTTTGTAAAAGCCGCAGGAGCGAATCAGTTTTTCAACGTCTTCCTGTTTGGCTTCGCCCATAGCTTTGGGCGTAGGGTAAGCTTTGAAAAGAGCCGGAGTAGTGAGGTTGACTCGCTCGTCGGTGCACTGGGCGGAAAGGATCGTGGCGACCATAAGCTGCCAAACTCCTTTGTGCTTCAGTGAGCAGCCCGCTTTGGGATAAGCTTTTTGCAGAGCTTCGATAAGTTTTATTTTTCTTTCCTTTTCCGTCATTTGATGAGCAGCGCTTCTTTGGCAGTGTCGGCGAGCGTTTTGTTCTCGCCTTTGACGAGTTTCTTCAAGATATCTTTTGATCCGGCGGAGGCATCGTAGCCTAAGCGATAGATGGCGAACTGCGCCAGGTTCATATCCTTGTTGCGGCCGGAAAAGACCGCCATAAGATTCTTGAAAAGGCCTTCCCTTATCATGGCGTCCACGACCGCTTCCTTGGCGGTGAAAGATTTGCTGACCAGGGATTTTTCATAGAGCTGGCCTTTTTCTTTGATCGGGATGTCGAGACGGGAGACGAGGAGAATGAGATGCGCTTCGCCGGAAATGTTGCGGATAGAGAATTCCGGTTCGCCTTTCAAATTCTTGGGCGCCTTGTCAACCGTTTTGTTTTTGGTCATAGCGTAGGCTCTCTTGTAGAACTCGAATTTTTCCTCGTCCGTAATGTCAAGGTTATAGACTGCGCGGAAGACCGCCTTCTCCCAATAGCGGGCGTCGTTGGTGCCCAGCATCTGGTTTAAGAGCTGCAGAGCGTCCTTGGAGCCCGACATCTCGAGCAGACAGATCGCTTCCAGCATTCTTCTCAAGTCTTCGAATCGGATGCCTTCGCCGTTAAGGTCCGGACAATTCTTGATGATGAATGCGGTGCCGGGAATGAATTTTTTCATCAGATAGATCTCGGTGTCGCTGGAGGCGGGCTTAACGGAGCCTATAAGGCCGGGAACGCCCTTCTTTAGGAAGCTTATGAGTGCATTGCTCTTGGCCTGCAAGAAAGCCATGCCTAAGGGGCGCGAGATCTCGGAATGCTCTTTAAGCATCTGGGCTCCCGGCGGGAAAGTGGAACCGATCCTGGCGACGGAATAGAGGATGTAAGCCCTGGCGATGTAAAGATCGTCCCTGGTGGTGCTGCTGGTGTAGGGGTTGGGTTCCACCTGACATTTCCCCCACATTAAGTTGAGGGCTTCAAGACTTTCCATGCAGGGATACTTGCCGAGCTCGAAGGCCAGCCTCGGGAAATAATAAGGTTCCGATACCTCCACCACGTTGGTGGCGATCTCCTTGATATGCTTTACTTCCGCGCCGGTCGCGGCCGGGCAGATCATTGCGCAGACTAAAAGAAAGAGTGGCAGTACATATCTTGGCATTTTCATTCCTCACTTATATTGTAGCGTTGCATTTTGCTTGCAAGGGTCTTGCGGTTTATTCCGAGTTTTTCAGCGGCCAGGCTCTTGTTGCCGCCGCAGGACTTGAGGGCGGTCAGTATGGCGCTGCGCTCAGCTTGCTCCATAATGTTTAGGTCGCCTGCCGGCGCGGAAGAGGACTGTCTTATGCTGTTGGGAAGCGACTCTAAGGTTATGTCGTCTCCCAGGGAGAGTATGACAGCCCTCTCGATGCAGTTCGAGAGTTCCCTGACGTTCCCCGGCCAATCGTAGGCGACAAGCTTGTCCATCGCTTCCTGGGCAATGCGTTTCATATGCTTGCGGTTCTTCTCGGAATGCTTTTTCAAGAAGTAATTAGCCAGGGCCGGAATGTCCTCCTTTCTTTCCCGCAAAGGCGGGATCGGCATCGGCACAACGGAGAGGCGGTAGTAGAGATCCTCGCGGAATCTTCCGGCGGCGACTGCAGCCTCAAGGTCTTTGTTGGTGGCGGCGATCACACGGCAGTCCGTTTTTATGGTCTGCGTTCCGCCAAGCCGCTCAAAGGTTCCCTGCTGGAGGGCCCTCAATATCTTGGCCTGAGTTTCCAGGGCCATGTCCCCTATCTCGTCCAGGAAGATCGTGCCGGTGTCAGCCAGTTCAAAGCGGCCTTTCCTTTGGGCGACCGCGCCGGTGAAGGCGCCCTTCTCATGTCCGAAGAGCTCGGACTCCAAAAGCTGGTCGTGCAGAGCGGCGCAGTTCACCTTGACGAAAGGCTTGTCGCTTCTGGCGCTTTTTTCCTGGATGAAATTCGCCAGGACTTCCTTGCCTGTCCCGCTCTCGCCCGTCAGAAGGACGTTTGCCTCGCTTCTTGCGACTTTTTCCGCAAGCGCGAAAATATCTTTCATGACTGGGCTTTCGGCGATATAAGTCTCGCTGGAAACAAGCTTGGATTGTTCTTCCGGTTCGTCCTGTTTCTGAAGGCCGATTTTTATGGTCTTCATGAGAACGCTCATGTCAAGCGGCTTTAAGATGTAGTCGTAAGCTCCGGATTTAACGGTCTGCACCGCGTTCTCGATCGTTCCGTAAGCGGTCATGATCAAAATCGGCACGCGCTCGTTTATTTTCCTTATTTCTTTTACTGCCGTAAGGCCGTCCATTTCCGGCATGCGCATGTCCATTAAGACGAGGTCGGGATGCTGAGTTTTCACGCATTTGACCGCCTCGCTTCCGTTAGTCACTTCCATAACGGAATATCCGGCGTGCTCAAGGTTAGCCCTCAGCATGTCGCGGTGCGCCCGGTCGTCGTCTGCGACCAGTATCCAGGTTTCGTGAGTCTTGATCATTTGTCAAATATGTCCGCACCCGGAAGCAGGATCTCGAAGATCGCGCCTCCCGTGGCGGCGTTGCGGGCTGTTATGGTGCCCTTGTGTTCAGTGACGGCTTTCTCCACGCTGGCCAAGCCTAAGCCGGATCCTTCCGCCTTGGACGTTATGAAAGGATCGAAGATGTGTTCCATAAGATCTGGCTTAATTCCGGAGCCTGAATCCTGAAAAGCCACGGAAAGGAAGTCTCCGTTTCTTCTGCAGCGGATCCTCAGTTCCCCGCCGTAAGGCATGGCGTCGTAGGCGTTGACGCAAAGGTTCAGTGCGGCGCGCATAAAGACCGCTTCGTCAAGCATAATGTCCGGAAGATCGTTCCCGAGGTCGATAACAAGATCAACGCCCCTAGACTCGGCGTCAGAATCCTCCATGGCGACAAGCTGATCGAGGAATTCCTTTATCTGGCAGCGCCTCAAATTCAGCGTATCCGGTTTGGCGAAATTAAGTATGCTGGTGATGCGGTTGTTCAGGCGGTCTATTTCCCTCAGCATCACGTCCGTATGCTTGGAATAAACTTCGTCCTTAGTCTCATCAGCGTGCTTTTTGAAAAGCTCGATGAAACCTCTTATGGAGCTCAAGGGATTCCTCAGGTCGTGGGCGATAGCTGCCGCGGCCCGGCCGATCGTGACGAGCCTGTCGTTGAAGATCTTTTCCGACTGCAAAGCCGCATTCTGCTCCTCCGCTATCTTAAGCGACCGCTCCACGCTGCGTTTTTCCCTGGTGAAGCTGACGATGAAGATCAAAAAGAAAGTTATGATCGCAAAGATCGCCAGGAATATCAGGCCATGGATCTTTCTGGGATTAACGAAAGCGGAGTACGTTTCCGTCGGTATGCCGATTATGGCAAGCGGCAGATCGTCGCCTTTCATGTTCATAAGTTCGAAATGGCAGGAACTGCCCGTCAAAAGACGGCAGAAATAGCGGATGTCACCCCTTCGACGATTCTGAACGTCGCTGTTTTCCTCAGCCGCATTGGAATAACTATTGACGCCGGGAACTCTCCGTGTTCCGGAATTAAGGTAATAAGTAAAGACCGGAGTGCAGAACAGCATGTAGCGTCCGTCTTTGCTCGTGAAATGAAAAGCCCTGAATCCGTTGGTCGGAATGCTTTTATCCTTAAGCTCCGCAAGATAGCGCATAGGCAATTCCTTCATACCGGCGTTGAAGACCTGCATGTTCGGCATAAGGAAAGAATAGATGCTGGCGGAGGAATTGCGGCAGACATATAAGGTGACGTTTGTGAAGTCCTCTAGCGACATGTCCCTGAAACGCCCCCTGCCCACCCAGGAATGGAAGCTTGTCAGAAGCGTGTTGCCTTCCCTGATGGCAGTCATCCTCGCGTATTCCGTAAACAGCGCGTGGTCGCGGTAGGAATACGAAAAAGCGACAGCCACTATAAGCACCGCCAGGAAAAGCGATGAAAACAAAGGCAGTCTTCTGACTAAGCGGGGGTTGGTCATGCTTTATTCAGGCTTTTCTTCTTTTATTTCCTTTCCTTCCTTTTTCTCTTCCTCAATCTTCGGTTCCGTCGGCCTGCCGTCGGGACCGAAGCCGATGCCCAGGCGGATAAGTTCTTTTTTCGCCAGCGGCACGTTCGTTATGCCGAGGCTCTCCAATACGCGGCGCTCAAGGTAATTCAGATGAAAGCGGAAATACCATTCGGTGTAGTTGTAAACGTTGGTCT
>JAFYIM010000332.1 GCA_017538635.1 bacterium | reverse complement strand
TCCCAGGTCTTCTGCATGTCGAGGGCGGGAAGATATTTTCCGCGCTGCAGGAAGTTGCCGCACTCCGCGGCAAGGTCGTTCAAGGGGTTCTGCAAACCGTCGTAAGTCCGGGAGAGAAGGCCCGGTCCCAGTTCGGCGCTAAGAAGTTCGCCCGTGAATTCAACGGCGTCGCCCTGCTTAAGTCCGCGGGTGTCCTCGTAAACCTGCAGGTCGGCGTATTCGCCGCGGATCCTGATAACTTCAGACTTCAGGCGCTTGTCGCCAACCACGGCGTAAGCCACCTCGTTCTGGATCACCTTGTCAGCGAATTTGACGGTGATGATGTTGCTGTTGACGGCAGCAACTCGTCCAACTGATACAGCCATCTATAACTCCTGTTTTAACTTTTTACCAAGCATGAATTTTTAAGTACCTCCTGACCTTTCAGGTCGTCGAGGCATTTCCAGCGCCAGAGGATCACTAGTTTCTTGAAGTAGCAAAAGACCACCGTGTAGTCGAAGAAGTGGCCGGCGCTCATCTCGTCGAGATGCGAAAAGCTTAGGAGGTCCAAGCCTCTTTCTATCTTCAAAGGTTCGCCGGTCTTGTATAGTTCGGCTATCCCCTGCCTTGTTGCGCCGTCCATGACGTCGGTTCTGAGCCTGTCGATTTGGAATTCCTTTCCAAGCTTTGCGGCCCTGACCTGCGCCACCGCGCTCCTAAAGGATCTCTCCCAAAGAGCCCATTCGGCGGCCACGTCAAGTTTGGCGTTCGTGTCCGTCAGCGCTTTCAGTTCTTCATCCCCTAGCCACGGCGTGGCTCTTTCTATGAACTCGTCGGGCGACATAGGCGGTTCGCCCTCGAAGTTCAGATAAGGAAGAGAACAGACGAAAGTGTAGTAATTACTCATTTTTTAGTCTCTCAGGACCGCGGCGAGTTTAGGCGAAAGCTGGGAACTTAAGAGCTCCACAAGCGTCTCGTCGGTAAGTTCGATCTTAAGGTCGCCGTTCACGGAGACGACGGAAGCGCCGGCTTTCAGGCCCTTGACGGGGCATACTTTTACGCCGCCCTTGGCTTTGCCAGCCAGTTCGGAAAGGAAGTACTTCTCGAGTTTTTCGACGTCGCTGCCTTCCGGGACTTCAATTCTGGCGTCGCCTTCGCAGCCGGCGGCCAGCTTCAGGATGATCGGCTTGATGTCTTCCAGCTTCAAAACTTCCGCGGCTTTTTCCGCGAAGACCTTCTTCAGAAGGCTTTCAAGCTCCTGGCGGGTGTAGGTGAGGACGTCCCTGGAAGCGAAGCGCAGAGTCTTCTCGCCGTTTTCCGCAAACTGTTTCGCCTTGGCTTCCGCATCGGATACGATCTTGTCCGCCTCAGCTCTCGCATCGGCGACTATCTTGTCGGCTTCCGCTTTAGCTTGGGCCAGTTTCTGTTCGGCTTGCTCCGCGGCTTTGTCCACGGCTTCCTTCTGGATCTTTTCTAAGAACTCGTTGAGTTGTTCGGCCATATATTTCCCCTAAATGAGAATAATTTAAATAAAAAACTTGGGAGATTATATCAAAAGATACTTTCTCAAACAAGGAAGCCCAAGGAGCGCCAGGATCAAGACAAGCGTTCCGGGTTCCGGAATATACGGGCCAATGGAGACGGTCAGGTCGCGAATGTCCACGTAGGTCCCGTCGTAGGTCAGTTTGAAGCAAAGGCTGTCCAAGCCGTCGGATTCCGATATCTTCGTGCCGGTGATCTTGCGGCCCTCGTCCTTCGTCGTATCGGCGAAGGTGATGGTGTCGAGATACTTCACGCTGTTGGTGAAGGAGATCTCGAAGGAATAGTCGAAGAAGGAACCCAAGGGCGTCTTGTTCGTGAAGAGGCCGGTGTTCCTCAAATAGTCCGTAAGCGTAACTTTGACGTACTTCTGACCGCCTGTCGACATCGTTGTGAAGGCGCTCTGGAACTGCCTGTGAGGCTCGTCCTGCGTGTGGTAGAAATAGCCCTTGAAGTCTTCCGGGAACCTCAATTGGCAGCTGATAGTCAGAGGCAGGTCGTCTATTATGCCTTCGGGAAGGCCGACCTGACAGAAGGCGCCCTGCTCAGTGATAGGCAGAGAGGAATTGCGCGCCTTTGTTACTCTGACAAAGCCTTTGTCCTTATATACGCCTGAGGTCGCGCTCGTGCTGGCCTCGCATTTCCAGTTGGCCTCGACGTCTTCCATCGCGGTGCCTTCGGGGTAGCTGTCGAAACTGGACTTGTAAAGCACGTAGCCGGATTCGTCGTTGCCGGAGGGGCAGCCGAAGCGCATGGTCTTCTTGCCGGCCTCGCCGGCATCGATCTCTATGGTT
>JAFYIM010000331.1 GCA_017538635.1 bacterium | reverse complement strand
TTAATGAAAATAGGACAAATACCTTAATGAAAATGGGACAAATGCCTTAATGGGCTTGAAACTGTTTTAGCTATGTGCTACAATAGTGGATGTTATGACAAAATATCGTAGAAGAATAGCTGATGATATCCTGAAGCTAAAATTGTCCGCAATGGGGGCTGTTTTAGTTGAAGGAGCGAAATGGTGCGGTAAGACCACGACCTGCGAGCAGCAGGCCAAGAGCGTCTTATATATGGATGACCCGGACACCAGGTCTGAGAATTTAAAAACTGCTGAATTAAATATCAGCAAACTTTTGCTTGGAGAAAAGCCGCGCTTGATCGACGAGTGGCAGGACGCTCCGCAATTCTGGGATGCGGTTCGGTTTAAAGTCGATCATGAAGAGGGAGAAGGCCAGTTTATTTTGACAGGCAGCTCAGTGCCGCCCAGAGTTGAGAAGATCTCGCATTCCGGCACCGGGCGTATTGCCAGGTTGAAAATGCGGCCTATGAGTCTCTGGGAATCTGGGGAATCTTCAGGCGAAGTGTCTTTAAGGGCGCTTTTCCTCAAAGAACAGCCTGCAACGGCTTCCTCTAAACATCTCTCTCTTGAAGAAATTGCGTTTGTTATTTGCCGAGGTGGATGGCCTCAGACGATAGGCAGAACAGGTGAGCGTGCGCTGATTACAGCTCAGGAATATGTCAACGGGCTGGCTGAAAGCGATGTTTCTCGTGTTGATAATATTCCGCGTGATCCAGAGCGGGTACGTTTGCTATTAAGGTCGTATGCCAGGCTTCAAGGGGCTCCGGCGAATAATTCCGCATTGAATAAGGACATGATGGCTAACGATCTCAGCGGTCTTAATGAAAATACAATCTCGTCATACATATCCGCGTTAAAGAAGATATTTGTTATTGAAAATCTCGGCGCATGGTCTCCAAATCTACGTTCAAAGGGTTCTATAAGGACTACGCCAACATGTTATTTTGTCGATCCATCCATAGCTGCCGAGGCCCTGAGCATCGGTCCTGGAAATCTTATGGATGATCTGAAAACATTAGGCTTTTTCTTCGAAGATTTGGCTATCCGCGATCTTAGAATATATGTTGAATCTCTCCAAGGCTATGTAGATAAATATAGGGATAAGACCGGACTTGAATGCGACGCTGTTTTACATCTTCCCAATGGTCAATACGCTCTGGTGGAGATAAAACTTGGCGGAGACAATATGATAGACCAAGGCGTGGAAACGCTAAAAAAACTGGAGTCGCTTATTCAAGAGAAAAAGTTGCGACTTCCGGCGTTCAAAATGGTTCTTACAGCTACGGGAAATTATTCGTATATTAAAAACGATACTGTAATTTGCCCAATAAGCTGCCTGAAGAATTGATATAAAAATGTTTAAAAAGTGCCAATATTAGGCTAAATTTAGTTGATAAATGCCCGCTTTTTTATTCTTGATCGGAGGCGAACTCTAGCCTGATGATGGGAGGTTCGTCGGGGATGTCGTCTGTGGGGATGTTGTAGATGTGCAGGGAGGGCTCGGAGCGGTAGGTCATGGGGGCGACTTCAGAAGTGAGCTTGGCTCCGGTATTGAGGAGGATGGCTTCTTTGGGGAGAGTGGTCAAAGGGTAGAGGTCGATGCCGGTCGCTGAGAGGCCGTTGGGATAGTGGAGGTAGAGGTAGTTTTGGTTTTTGATCACCTTGACGTTTTTGTCGGAGATGAGGTCGGTTAGGATCTGGCCGTGGAAGGAGTCCTTGACTTTTTTGTACCAGGCGCCGGTGGTTCGGAAGAGCTTTATGGCTTCCTCAGGAAGTGTGCCGTCGCTTTTGGGGCCGATGTTGAGGAGGTAGTTGGAATCCTCGCAGAGGCAGCGGTCGATGGTTTTCGTCAGGTAGGCCTTGGTGCGGTAGTCTTCGTTTACCCGGTAGCCCCAGCTTTGCGCGCCTACGCTGTCGCAGGTCTCGGTGAGGGCTTTTTTACGGTTGGCCCAGTCGCCGAAGTCTCTTTCCGGAGTGGAGTAGTCGCCGCCTCCGCCCCAGCCGCGGTTGTTTATCTTGATGTTGGGCTGGAGCTGTCTTACGAGGGCGTTCATCTCAGGGTCGTCGATGTTCGGGGGAATGTCCCAGAAGAAGCAGCAGATCTCGCCATAGTTGGTGAGGAGCTCTTTTATTTGGGCTTTAACATGGGCGCGGTATTTGTCCATGTCGGGCTCGTCGCCGGGATTGGGCTCTTTGAGCTGGTGGGAGCTTAGCTTGTTCCAGGCGTTGGAGTGGTGCCAGTCTGGGATGGAGTAGTAGAGGCCGAGCTTCATGTTGCGGCGTTTGCAGGCTTCGGAGAGCTCTTTCAGAACGTCTCTTTTGCAGGGGGTGTGCATGACGTTGAAGTCGGTGGTCTTGGTGTCCCACATGCAGAAGCCGTCATGATGCTTACTAGTGATGACGATGTATTCGGCTCCTAGGGACTCGGCAACGTCTATCCACTTGTCTGGGTCGTAATTCTCGGCGGTGAATTGGGAGAGGTATTTCTCATAGTCGGCCTTGCTCATCTCTTTTTTCATCCACTCCTGCTCGTGGTAGCCGCCTACGGAATAGACGCCCCAGTGTATGAACATGCCTAGTCTGCGGTCGAACATCTGCCAGGGTTCGGAATCAGAATAGGCCTGGAGGGAAACGAAGGGAAGCAGCAGCAAAAAGAGGGATTTTTTCATATGAGGGCTCCTTATAATGTCATCTGTATTATTATACTAACTTAGCCAGCAGATTAAATTTTATTAGAAAACTCATAAATCAAGCGATTTTTGAGTTTTCTAAAGCTTTTGGCACTGACAAACGCAAAAATCAACGTTTTTTGCGTTTTTGCTCTATATCACTTTGGTGATACAAAGGCGCGGCTTTTGTCTTTCAATTTTGAGGCGATGTATTTGTTGGTGCCGGCTTCGGTGCTGAGGTCGTATTTCTGATTGACGGATTTGAAATACTTTTTGATTATGTCTTTCGTTATAACACAATTTGTCTTTGTTTTCTTCCAAGGGGCTTCAATGTGAGTGATTAATTCAAGCATTTTTCCCGAGTAAGAACCGAATGTTGCAGAAACTAAATCGATTATTTGTTTTTCTTCTTTGCTCAAAGTATCTTTGCCGTTATTCAAAATACTGAAACGTTCATCATCTATAGGATTAAAAACAAAATCTTTAAAGAGATGATAGATCTCTTCATATACGGGGCCATGAGTCCATGCTTTACAATCTTCATTAAACAAGGGCTTTGATTGCAGTGCTAAAGAAAAGCCCTGGCAGAAATAAAGCAGCTTTTGCAAGCCCAAGGGGGTTATTTCATTAAGATTATTGAAGAGTCGAGCAATTGTAGAACGAAGTTTGTCAGAAAAAGAATAAATTCTTTCTAGCTCGCAAACAGTTTTAAAAGCTT
>JAFYIM010000330.1 GCA_017538635.1 bacterium | reverse complement strand
GGCGCAGGCGCCGTCATAGCCGAAGTCAACGTTGGTAACGAGCATCTCGTTGTAGGGTTTGCCGTATCCGTCGTCGCGTTTGCCGGTCCAGCCGCCCTGGCCGGTTATTTCGCCGATCTGGTAGAAAGGCGGCTCGAAGTTCTCGTACAAAAGAACGTTTCCCGAGGCAACGCCCACGGCGAGGTACTTGGTGCCTGCGTCTCCCGCGTCAACTTTGACAAGCGTCCTGTAGTAGCCGTTGGTCATGAGGCTTCTGTCGAAGCTTAATTTCACGCTGACTGAGCCGGAGCAGGTGCCGTTGGTAGGAGTTATGGAAAGCCATTCCGGGGAATCCTCGCAGCTGACGGCGTAATCGAAGGAGCCGCCGCCGTTGTTCATAATGGAAAAAGACGCCTGCTTGGCAGCCCTTGCGACGGCGAGCGTGTTGGGAGTCAGGAGAAGCTCCGGGGGGTTCGTGCTGCCTTCCGTTATCACGACAGAAAGGTTGTCGGCTGAAACGTCGCATTCCAGGGCGAAGCGGAAGGGCTTAGGTTTGCTGGCCGTGGCGTAGTGGTTGTAGCCCATGATAAGCGTGTCGTTGTTTTCGAAGACTTTGTCGTCGACCTCGAATTTTACGATCATCTTGCGGGCCGGGTCGAAGGTAGCCTTGTAGGAGTGATAGGTGTCGGCGGGATATTCCCCCAGCGGGAGGGTGTAGCTCTTGGCCGTCAGAATGTTGTAGCAGTCAAGGCTGATGGTGCAGGTGTCGCCGGAACTTTTGGAGACGACGGTTGCCATTTCCTTTTCGTTTTCGCACAGGAACTTGACCCAGTTGCTCAAGCCGCCAGGCGTCATAAAGTCGCCGGACATGACCACGTATTTGCCCTCTAAGCTGTCGCTGAAGGTGAATGAGCGTCCCAAAAAGGGCTTGTAGTCGCCGTCGGTCCTCAGGCAAAGCGCTTGCGAACCTGATTTGACCAGGGAGGCCCTGTTTGTGACCGCATAGACGGAACGGGAATTGTGGCGGCTGTCCGTGGAAGTCCAGCCTTTCTGACCGATCACTTTGCCCAAGGCGTAGCCTTCCTCCGCTTCAAACCCGATCCTTAAGATCTCGGTGTCGGCGAAAAGGGAGACGGCCAGGAACGGCAGAAGCATTAGAAGGCTTTTTTTCATTGTTCTCCTTTGTAAAAGATTCAGGCGGCTTTCCTTTTCAGGAGAGCCAGCGCCAGGATGACAAGCGGAACGGCAAGGAGCGGCTCCGGAATATTGGCGTCGCAGAGGACAAGGTTGTCAACGTAAACGCCGGCATGGTCATCCTCTATGAGGCAGTAGGCCGAGATAAAGAACTGATCAAGCACAGCGCTGTCGTAAGAGGCATCCAGTACTACTTGCCCTTCGTAGAAATTGGTGGTATAGTCGTTTAAGGTAAGCGAAACGGCGCAGCATCTGGTTATGTCTGTGTCAAGAATGAAGGAGAGCTCGTTCCACTGCTCCATCGGCGCTTCGCAGAGAGGGAAGACTTCGTCGTCTCCGTAGTTCTTATAGCCGACAACGGCTTTGTTGTCCTTGGGATCGTAAACCACGCAGAAGGGCAAATTGCCGTCTCTTCCTATTTTGGTATTCTTCGCGGACAGATCCATTTCATAAGGATTGTCGTTCGTTTCCAGATAGAAGCGCAGGCTCGTTCTGTAGGGAGTTTCCGCCGGGACAAGCATAGAGGAGGTGGCGGTGGAGTCGTACGGGAAATAGAGGCACTGCAGGCCGTTGAAGACCTTGATGCTGGGGGCGGCCGTTCCCCAAGTATAGGCGCTCCAAGTGTCCTGGCCGTTCACAAATCCGGGCTTGTAGGTCATGCCCTCGAATTCCGTGGTGTAGAACCAGCCTCCCTGGCAGTATGTCACAAACGAGGTGATGGAGCCGGAGTTGACGCCGTCAACTGATTTGTAATCCATGATGAGGTAGGAGCGGAAGAAACCATCGTCGATCGCCGAGCGGTCCAGCTTGATGACGGCGCTGCCGGATTGCGAAATGGTGCCGCTGGCAGGTTCGGCGGAGAGGCCTTTGGTTTGGCCAACGAACCTCAGGTTATAGTTGAAATCGACGCCGCCTAGATTGTCTATTTTGTTGGTTGTGCCGGAAAGTTCGTCGCCGACGCTGATGACGCTCGTCCAGATCGGCGCGGCCACGGCCGGCCTGTCGATCTGTTCGACTTTGATGTTGTCGATATAGACCATGGCGTCAACTGTTTCTTCTCCGCCGGCTGCTATGGCGAAGTATTCATATCTTTCAACGGGTCTGGTGAAGTCGTTGGGGGCGTTCCGAAGGGCGATGCCCTCCGGGAAGTCCACGGTCTCGTCGCCGAATGTCACGCTGGTCAGCTTGTAAGCGCGGTAGTCCAGGGTGAAGGAGAAGGGGACCCATTCGTCCAAAAATTCAGCGTGCTCGCCCACAAGCTCGTATTTTTCGCCGTTGTTGAACCTGTAGAGGTTGAAGTGGTCGTCGTGGCGCTTAAAATCGAAATGGGCGCAATTGCCCCAGTAGTTCTCGTGGATGTTGAAGGAGTCCGTGTCGGCTTCAGAACCGAAATAGAGCATCATGGAGACTTTGACCAGGGATTGTTTGTCGCATTTGGCCTTAAGCGTGTAGCCGTCCCAGCCGTTGCCGCGCCAGAGGTGGGCGCAGGCGCCCTCATAGCCGAAGTCCACGTTGGTAACGATCATCTCGTTGTAGAGCTTGCCGTAGC
>JAFYIM010000329.1 GCA_017538635.1 bacterium | reverse complement strand
TTTTGATTATAGCAAAAGGCGCAAGGCATAAGCAAACCCGTCCTGCGCCGGAACGCTATTGCCCTAAAGGCTCCGCTTTTGGTAAAATATCCTAATTAAAGTGATAAATTTTATGAAAGAAAAAATCTTGCCAGAAAGCCTCTTTTTATGGCCCGAGGAAAAGGTGCCGCTAAGGAAGTACCGCTCGCGTACAGAGCGCCGGATCCCGGACGCGGCTCCCATAACGCTCATTACGGGCGTGAACTATCCCTCCCTGGTCCCCTATCGCGCCGAAAGTAAAAAAGGCCCGTCCCCCGCCGTCATCGTCTGTCCGGGCGGCGCCTATGACGTTTTGGCCGTTGACTACGAGGGCTACGAGATCGCGGAATATCTCTCGAAGCACGGGATCTCGGCCTTCGTCCTGAAGTACCGCGTGCCGAAGCAGCGCGAAGCCGCTCTCTGCGACGCCCTGCGCGCTGTCAGATATCTGCGTTATCACGCTGAAAAGTTCGGCATAAGAAAGGACAGCATCGGCATCATGGGCTTCTCGGCCGGCGGGCACCTCGCCGCTTTCTGCGCCGGAAGCTGCGCCAGGAAACTTTGCGAGCCTGTTGACGAGATCGACCGTGAGAGCGCCCGCCCCGACAATTTAGGCCTCATCTACCCGGCTTACCTGGAATTGAAGCCCAAGTTCACGCTTACCAAAAACCATCCGCCTACTTTTCTTCTGCAGGCCAGCGACGACCCCTACTTCCCGAGCCTTACGGCCTACGAAAAGGCGCTTTTAGGAAAGAAACTTTCCCTGGAGTGCCACGTCTACCCGGAGGGCGGGCACGGCTTCGGTTCCAGGCCTTGCGGCAAGGCGACCGACAACTGGCTTGACCTCTACTTATCCTGGCTGAAAAGGCAAACAAAACAAGCGAAATAAAAATGTTTTCAGAGATCGTAAAAAAGATAATCGCGACTCCCGTCTATGAAGTCGCCAAGGAATCGCCGCTGGATAAAATGGCGATCCTTTCCGCCAAACTTAGCAACACTATTCTGGTAAAACGCGAAGACCAGCAGGAAGTCTTCAGTTTCAAGCTCAGGGGCGCTTACCAGAAGATCCATTCCCTTGCGAAAGAAGAACTGAAAAGAGGCGTCATCGCCGCTTCCGCCGGCAACCACGCCCAGGGCGTGGCATTGGCCGCTTCCCGGCTTGGCTGCAAGGCCACGATCGTCATGCCGAAGCCTACCGCCACCATAAAAGTCAACAACGTGCGCCGCTTGGGCGCGGAAGTCGTAGTTTACGGCGACAATTTCGACGAAGCCTGCGCCTATGCCCTCGACCTGGCGAAGGAGAAAGGTCTTAGTTTCATCCATCCCTACGACGATCCTGACGTCATAGCCGGACAGGGCACGATCGCCATGGAGCTTTTGCGTCAGGATCCCGAGGAACTTGACGCGGTCTTCATCCCTGTGGGCGGCGGCGGCCTTATCTCCGGCATAGCCAGCTACATCAAGACCTTCCGACCGGAAGTGAAAGTCTTCGCTGTCGAGCCGGAAGGCTGCGCCTGCTGCAAGGCCGCCATGGACAACGTAAAAAGAGTCGTTCTGGACAAAGTCGATCTTTTCGCGGAAGGCGTGGCAGTCAAGCAATTGGGAGAACTCCCGTTTGAGATCCTTAAAGACAACCTCGACGGCTGCATCACGGTCACCCAGGAGGAGATCTGCTCGGCCATAAGGGACATCTTCAACGACACCAGGGCCATTTCCGAAACTTCCGGCGCCGTCGGCCTGGCCGGCATGAAGAAATACATCCGCGAGACAGAGGCCAAAGGCAAAGTGTTCGCGACCGTCTTGTCCGGCGCCAACATCAATTTTGAAAGGCTGAGAGTCGTCTCGCAGCTGGCAGAGATGGCCGAAGGCGAGATCCTCTTCTCCGCGAAACTAAAGGAAGAGCCCGGCTCTTTCCGCGCTTTCTGCTCCGCCATCGACGGGCACGACGTGACTGAGTTCAACTACCGCCATTCCGACAACAGCAATGCCTACGTCTTCGTCGGCATCATGCTGGGGGCCGGGCAAAAGCGCGAGGAACTCTACGCCAAGCTCAACGGCCTCGGCTACGAGATCACCGACATGACGGGAAATTCGCTTGCCAAGACGCACGTCAGGTACATGGTGGGCGGACACGCCAATCTTGCCTCCGAAGAGATGCTCTTCCAGTTCGAGTTCCCGGAAAGGGCCGGCGCCTTAAGGAAATTCCTGGACGCCATGGGCAGCCGCTGGGACATCACGATGTTCCATTACCGCAACCTCGGCGCCAGCATCGGCAGAGTTTTTTTAGGTCTGG
>JAFYIM010000025.1 GCA_017538635.1 bacterium | reverse complement strand
TGGTTTTTTTATTTGCGCAAAGTTCTGGTTTTTACTTCTTGCCTTTGCTCTTTTTTGCTGTGAACTTTTTGCCTTCTTTATAGGCCGTTTTGGCAGTGGCGGAACAGCTGAAAGCCGAGAGATCTCTTAGAATGATGTCGGCGTTCTGGGAGCCGCTCTCAAAATTGAACATATTGTGAAGAAAGCATTCATCCTTGTATTTCAGTTTGTATGAGTATTTGTTTTTCTTGGCATTGTACTTGTACTTGCATTTGCCCACTGGTTTGAAGTAATAGTTCACCAGCGAAAACGTAATGGATGTGCCTTTTTTGTTGGCTTTGATTTTTTGGCCGCTCTGAGTTATGGGTATCTGTACGCCGTTGACGGAAAGAGTAGAGTCGCCGACGACAGGCGTGAAAGCCTGCTTGGCGCTCTTGGCAACGGGATCCGTTAAGGTAAGGGAGATCTTAAAGGAATCATCCAGAGGCCCTATGAAATCCGCGGCTTTTTTCATGTTGCATTTCAAGCCGAATTTCCTGACATCCATAGGGGACTTGGAAATCGGGCCGGTACTGATGTCAAGGTAAAGTTCCTGCCTGACGCTTGGGATAAGGAAGTAGCAGAAGTTGTCTTGAATAAAGAACCTGCCAAAACTGCTTTTCTGAGGCACCGGAAAAGCCTGGATATCGTTGGCAAGCACGCTATTGCTGATATAGGGGTGTTGGCGTGTGTCATTGGATGATTCAAAGAATGTCAAGCATCTGACGAAAAGCTCCGCAAATGAGATCATGCCGTCGCCGTTCAGATCGCTGTAGACATCGCAGCCGAGGAAGAGCCCGCCTGTGAAAGCGCTCAATGCTTCGCCGCCGTAGGATTCCTCGTCCCCGCGGGAAGCGGTCAGGAAGGTTATGTCGTTCTTCATATCCGCTTTGGCCTGGGCGGAGGAGATGGAAAAACGTTTGGCTCTGATTTCCGCCAGCTCTGATACGACGGCCTGCGCCATGGCGCTTGATGGGATCATGGCGCCGGAATAGCAGGAGTCGAGGGTCACGACGACTTTTACGCCGTTTTGAAAATACGCCAGATCGCTGGCCAGCTCGGAGGCGGTGTAATGCGAATCGTAAGTGCACAAAGAGTAAGGCGAGTCGCTGCCGTGGCTTGACTGATAGTAGACGAAAAGGTCGCCGGGCGCGAGCTGATTGGCGGCGGCTCTTATGCAATTCCTGATGACGCTTGTCAAGGCGCCGGAGTCTTCCAAAAGAACGCCGTTGTCGCTGCTGAAGTATCCGCCTGCCAGCAAAAGCCCCGCCATCGTCTCGGCGTCGTTTATGCAGGATTCCAGGGAATTCAGGCCGCGCGAGGGGAGATAATCGTTTATTCCCACGAGGAGCATCATGCTTTTGTGGTCGCTTATCTGCTTCGGTATTCCGGCATAATCAAATCCGGACACCGCGTAGCCGGCCGGCAGAACGCCCCCAAAGGCGAAATTAGCCCCGTCTGCGACCTGGAACACCATATTGGTCGTGTTGGCGTCGTCGGCGCCGTAATGGACGTAAACGAGATGCGAGTCGGCGCAAAAGGCACCCGCGGCGAAAAAGATCGCAAAAACAAAAAAGAAGTATCTCATAACGATTGCTGTTAAACTGCTTTGAAACCGGCTTTCTCAACCGCTGATCTCAGAACCGCCTTGTTTGGGGCATTCTCTCCGTAATAGAAGATTTCCGCCGAACCGCTTTCCAAGGATACTTTAACTTCAGCAACTAGATCCACGGCGGAAAGGGCTGCGGTCACTTTGCTAACGCACATGTCGCAGCCCATTCCTTCGATCTTCAATATGAGCTTGTTCATATCAAAGTCTGCCGGCGATCTGGTCGTAATCTCTGTAGATCATGACACGGATCTCTTCCAGGGCGTTCTTCAGAGCCTGTGCGGCAGCCAAACGCAGCGTGTCTTCGTCTTTGTAGCCGTAGTACATCGCCGTGGTCTCAGTGTCGGCGGCGGCCACGGTGTATTGCTTCACCAGTACGTTGGCGTTATTGTAGATGGCTACGTTGATGTCCAGTTCCTCAGTCCTGAAGTTGCTGGGCATGCCGAAAAGGCACAGCAAGCCAACCGTCAGTCCGTTGACCAGTTCCAGCGCCTCGTTGCTGTCGGAGGCTCTCCCGTTCAGCCTCAGAACGATCCTGCCCCTGGGATTGCCGGCGGTGCTGACATCGACAATATTCTGCTCAACTTCCTTTGTGAAGATGCTTTGTACGTCGCCGACTCTAAGGTCGGAATAAAAAGTTGTGTCTGACTTCGTATTCGTCGATTCAGAATAAACGTTAGCTTCTTGGCCGAAGTGCCTCGTGCTGCTTCCAACGGTGTATGAAGCGCCCGTGGTGTTGGACTGCGTCTTTGTCGTCAAAGTTCCGCTGGTATAGACCGTCTGGACATTGTTGGTGTCAACGATAGGCTTCAGATAGGGGAGAAGCCTGGCGTTCGGCCTGTTCTCCGGATTGATATCCTTCATTGAAACGGTTTTGCAGCCGGCGCAGACCAAAACGATCAGGCAGCCAATAAAAGCGGTGATGGTTATCGGTTTCATCTTCATTGTAGCTCCTTTGGTTAGTTTAATGTATTATACCAAATCCCAAAAATCTTATAAATGACGACCTTGTGCTATGATGGTGTTTTGGATAATATTGATTTGAAAGGAGACAGTGATTATGGAAAATAATGTTGAGAAAAAGAGGCTGGTTTCGCTGGATATAGCGAGGGGCTTCGACATGATTTGGATCATGGGGCTGGAGGGTGTTGTCATCGCCCTGGCCGGTTTGCTTGGTTGGGATTGGCTGGCAAAAGAGATGCATCATCCGGCCTGGCATGGGTTGACTTTCATCGACACGGTCTTCCCGACGTTTTTGTTTCTGGCGGGATTATCTTTTCCTTTTTCCTTGGCGAGTTCAAGGGAGAAGGGGAGAAGCACAGGGAGGATCGTGTTGCGAATCCTAAGGCGGGCTTTTGTTTTGGTTCTCTTGGGAATGATCTATAACGGACTGCTGGAGGACGGTTTTTCAGACCTTCGCTGTGCTAGCGTATTGGGCCGTATCGGTCTGGGTTGGGGGCTGGCGGCGATCGTTTATATGTTTGTTGGCTTCAAAGGGCGTATTGGCGTTTTTGCAGGAACGCTTGCCGGGTATTTCTTCGCTATGAAATATCTTCCGGGCGTATTGGGCTTGGGAGATCCCATGAGCTTGAAAGGGAATTTGTGCGGGCATATCGACAGGCTTTTGCTGCCGGGAAATTTTGTGCCGGCGCCGGGAGTATTTGACGTGGAGGGGCTTCTGGGAGTCGTGCCTTCCGCCTGCAGCGCTTTATTGGGAATGTTCGCCGGGGATATCGTTAGATATGAGCGTTGGTCGGGAAAGAAGAAGAGCCTTTGGCTTTTGGGAATGGGATCGGCGCTGGTCGTTTC
>JAFYIM010000328.1 GCA_017538635.1 bacterium | reverse complement strand
TCGCCGGTGTACAGTTGTGAGTCCGCGTTGGCCGGGCTGGAGTCGAGCGTATAGCGGATCGTCGAGCCGTCGGTCGGCAGGGCGAAGATCACTCTGGTCGATCCGATGAAATACTCGTCGCCGGCAATGATCTGCGGCGGCATGGGCGGAAGATCCGCGCGTTCCAAGGGAGCCAGGTTCGTTATGGTCGTGGAGTTCCAGTTGTTGCTGGTGGCCTTCATAAAATAACGGTAAGCCACTTCCGCGGGAGTCGGAACAGCATATGAGGAGTTGGCCGCCAAAATTAAAAGCACGGCCGTTATTATGCTCGAAATCATCATGACTTGATTATACCAAATTTAAGAGCCGGCCTTGACAACTGCCGCTCGTTGAAAATTATCCATTCTTTTGCTAGAATGAATCATAAATCAAAATTGAAATTAATCAAAACACCATAAATATTTGGAGGCAAAATTATGTTACGAGTTCTTATAGCGGCTCTTGTTATCTCAATGGTCTTAACCGGTTGCGGCAAGAAGGAAGATCCCAACGCCACCGAGATCAATCCTTGGGGTTTGAGCGACGACGGCGCCATCCTTGGCAGCGGAAGCGGCAGCGATTACATGCCTGGCGACATGCCTTTGGGCGGACTTTCCGGCGTCAACTTCACCGATCCCAGCCAGTATCATGATCCGGCCATTGCTGCGGAAGCCGCGGCCACTCTGCGCACGCTGTACTTCAAGTACAACAGCTATGACATCCAGTCCGCTGAGGAAGCGATCCTCCAGGGCGCGGCTGCCTTCATGAAGAAGTATCCCAAGCTGGCTCTCAGATGCGAGGGTCATTGCGACGAACGCGGCACTGAAGAGTATAACATGGCTCTCGGTTCCCACCGTGCCGGCGCCGCCAGGGAATACCTCATCAACCTGGGCGTCCCAAGCGAAAGGATCGACATGATCAGCTACGGCGAAAGCCTGCCCGCGGTTCAGGGACACACGGAAGAGGCCTACGCCAAGAACCGCCGCGTCGAGTTCAAGATCGGCGACATGCGCTAAAAGAGTAATTTCTTAAAAAATGCCGGGCCTCTCAAAGCCCGGCGCTTTTTTATTCAGGAAGATTATGTCAATTACGAGACTCTTTCTTTTGTTGGGCTGCATTTGCCTTCTGGCAGGCTGCACGACCCCGGACACAGTCACTCCGGAACAGATCCAGATCGCCAAACTCAGGACCGAGCTTAACAGAACGACCTCCGACACCAGAGGGTTGGTGAACCAGGTCGAGGATCTTAACGCGCGCTGCAAAACTTTGGAGAGCGAAAACGCCAGCTTAAGGAGCATGCTGAGCCAGACGCAGAGTTCCGTCAGGGACGTTTCCTCCAGAGTCACGGAGACTCAGCAGGGCTTGCAGCAGCTTTCCAAGACTTCTTCGCGCACCGAGGACATCACGGCTTTGAACAAGGCCTACAATCAGATCGTCGCGCAGATGAAGACGATGACCGAGTCGCAGCTGGAATCGCAGCGCAAGATCGACAAGAATCTCCAGGTCATCCAGGGCGACGCGAAAACGCTGCAGACTTACATCAACGAGAACCGCACGAAGCTCGCTTCCTTGGAATCCCGCATCTCCGAAGTCGATTCCCGCGCTAAGGCCGCCGCGCAGCGCGCCGCCAGCGCGCCGCAGCACACCTCCCCGCCTCCTCCTGCCCAGACTATCGTGAGGACGGGAAAGCCCAGTTCCGCCAACATCACTTACGAGTCGCTGTACGAGCATGTGGTCGCGGCAGGGGAATCCATCTGGATGATCGCGAAGGATTACGGCGTTTCCATTACGGACATTTACAACGTCAATCCTGACATGACTTCCACTTCATTAAGAGTCGGTCAGAAGATAAAGGTTCCCAAGCGCCTGGATCAGTAACGGAATTAGGATGGCGAACTATCCAATGATCTCCATAGTTCTGCCTCTCTATAACGGGCGCCCTTTCATTGAGGAGACTTTGCGCTCCGTGGAGGCGCAAACGATAAGTGACGCCGAACTCATTATTGTGGACGACGGTTCCACGGACGACGGCGCCGCTTTTGCAAAGGAGCTTTGTCAGAATAGCTCCTCAATTGTTCTGCGTTCCGCCAATTTTATTAGTAAAGCTAACGGCGGCGTCGCTGAAGCAAGGAACGTTGGCATTGCCGAGAGCAAAGGAAAATACATCGCGCTCCTTGACCAGGACGACCTTTGGGAATCTGACCGTCTGGAAAAGATGGCGTACGCTTTGGAAAAAGAAAAAGCGCGCTGGGGTTATTCCGCCTTCTACCGCTTTTATGCCGACGGCAGAAAGATCCTGAAGGACGACGGGAAAAGCGACGGCAAGGCGGCGCTTACGAAGATCGTGGAAGGCAAGCTTTTCATTCCGCCGGCCGCTTCGCTTATAGAAAGATCTTTGCTGACGGAGTGCGGCGGATTCGTTCCCGCATTCGCTCCCAGCGACGACTGGGATCTCTTTTTGAAGCTTGCGGAAAATGAAAAAGGCGTTTACGTAAAAGAGCCGCTGGTCAGATTCCGCTCCCATAAGACTTCTACGGGAAAGCGTCAGCGCGACCTGATCTTCATGGCGCAGGAAGAAGTTCTGCGTCTGCACGAAGAGAAGCTTAAAAGCCTTGTCCCCGTAAGCGCGCTCAGTTTCAGGCGTTCCAGGATCTATTTTCATCTCGCCCAAACTTACGCCGAAAAGAAAGACAAAATTAAAGCGAAGCAATATTTCAAAATGGCCTTGAAGGAAAGGCCGTTCCGAGTTAAATGCTGGTTGAAGTACCTTAAATTCCTGCTGGGATCCTGATGAACATAGTTTTGACAAGATTGCAGAATATCGGCGATATGCTGACTTTCATCCCAGCTCTTAGGACGCTGAGAAAGGCTCTGCCGCAGGCGAAGATCACGGTTCTGGCCAAGCACAAAGGCGGATTGGAAGTTTTGAAAAATTGTCCTTACTGCGACAAAGTCGTAATCGCTCCCAAGAGCGGAGCGATCTTCGACAAATTCAGGATGC
>JAFYIM010000327.1 GCA_017538635.1 bacterium | reverse complement strand
TCCGAGGGTACAAGATTTAGGTCAAAACCTGCTCCGCGCTCCCTTGCGTAATCATTGTCGAGAACGGGCTGCTTCGTCTCCTCGAGGTGGCGGAGCAGGTCGTCGGAAATAATTTTACCAGCTAAAATAATCATATTTTACCTCCTATAAAAAAAGGGAAGGAAGTCGCCTTCCTTCCCATGTGTTAAACATGTTTTCAGGCTCTATTTCTCCCTGATCCAAACTATAACGCTGCCGGGCGCTCGGTTGTCCCAAGCGTAATACGGCACGGCTTTGAACTGCGTTATGCTGACGTCAGGGGGCGTCTGCTGATAGAGGCCCTCGTCCTCGTTGCCGTCGTTGTTGACTTCCACTTTGCCAATGATCGTCATAACGCCGCCCAAGAGATTCTTGTCCCAGAACGTCCTTAAATTGTACTTTCTGGGCAGAGCGCATCTTTCCAGATTGTTGGTGCAGTTGTCGACCGTTTCGAGGCAGTAGACCACGGGGCCTCTCTGGATGGCGACGCGGCCTTCCAGTTCCCTAACCTTGGTGGTGGCGTAAACTCTCTGCACCGGCATATCCATCGTGTAGATGATATGGTCGCCTTTGCGCCACTTTCTCGTGACGGTAAGATAGCCGTCTTCGTCATCGACGGGCGTTTCCTCGTCGTACCTGCTCTTGACTTTCAGGCTGCTGGAGGCGCACCAGGCAGGCATGCGCAGCTTGACGGTGAAGGTGCATTCCTTTTCCGGCTTGAAGGTGATGGTCGTCTTGCCGTTCCAGGGATACTTGGTCTTCTGCTCAACTTTGACTTTCACGCCGTCAACTTCGATCTCAGTTTCGCTGCCCACGAAAAGGTTCACCCACAGCGTTTTTTCGCTAGTGCCGTAGATGTAGCCAGGCAGGCTTGCGATGAAGCGGGCGATGTTGGGCGGGCAGCAGGAGCAGCCGTACCAGCCCTGGCGGTGCAGCGCGGCGCCGTCCCACTGGTAGTGCTTGGACTCGGGCTTCTTCTCGCCCTTCTTGTCAGCTTCCGGGTCGTAAGTGTAAAGCTGGTTGCTGTAGAAGAATTTTTCGCCGTCCAAGGAAACGCCGGAAAGTCCGCTGTTGTACATGATCCTTTCCATGGCGTCGGCGTACTTCGATTCTCCCGTCAGGTAGAGCATGCGCTGGCAGAAGAAAATCGCGGCGATGGAGGCGCAGGATTCGGAGGAGATGTTCTCGACCGGCAGCATGTAATCTCTCACAAAGCCTTCGTTGCTAAGGGAGGGGCCGATGCCGCCAGTAATGTACATCTGACGTTCGCAGACGCTTTCCCAAAGGCGCTTGCAGGCAGCTTCCAATTCCTTGTCGCCGGTCTCCTTGGCGCAGTCCGCCATGCCGGAGTACATATAGAGGGCCCTGACGGAGTGGCCGACAGCGTCCTTCTGTTCCCTGACAGGCAAATGTGCCTGGCAGTATTCGTAGGTCTTGGCCCACCATTTCTTGGGATCGTCGCCTCTCTCAATCGCTTCCTTGTCGTAGTAATGCGGCTGCTGTCCTCTCTGGTCAATGAAGAAGCAGGCCATCTTCAGATAGCGTTCTTCATTTGTGGCGTGGTAAAGTTTGACCAGCGCCAGCTCGATCTCCTGGTGGCCGGGGTAGCCCGGGATCTGGCCTTTTTCCGGACCGAAAGTCTTGCAGATCAGATCGGCGTAGCGGCACATGGCATCCAAGAAATTGCGGCGCCCAGTGGCGTAGAAATGCGCCACCGCGGCTTCGATGAGGTGCCCTGCGCAGTAGAGCTCATGGCAGTCCCTCAGGTTTTTCCAGCGCATTTCCGGCTTGACGTAGATGAAGTAGTTGTTCATGTAGCCGTCAGGCTGCTGCATGGCGATGATGTCGGAGATAACGTCTTCCAGCGTCTGTTCCAATTTCTTGTCATATTTGACAGCCAGGGAATAGCAGCCGGCCTCGATCCACTTGGCAACATCGGAATCCCAGAAGTAATGGCGTTCGCCTTTGTAGCCGGGCTTGAAACAGTCAAGACGTCCCGTCTCCCTGCACTGCTTTTCGTTGGCAGGGATAGTTTTCAAACGGTTGGTCTCCATTTTCGGAGCCCAGAATTTGTCCGTCACTTTAACTTTGGTGAAAGGAATTCCTGTCTGCTTTGTAGAAATACCCATTGTGTATATCCTTAATGCCTAAAAATTATAATCAGATCAAACCTACTTCTTTGCCGACTTCCTTGAACTGCTCAACGGCCCAGTCGAGGTCTTTGAGTTCCAGGGCGTCGGAGACCTGGCAACGGATACGGGCGGTGCCGCGCGGAACGACCGGGAAGCCGAAGCCTGTCACGAAGAGGCCCTTCTTCAGAAGCTTGTTGCTGATAGAAATAGCGAAAGCATCGTCTCCGACGATAATGGGAACGATGGCGCCGTCGCCGTCAAGCGGCTTGAAGCCGGCTTCTTTCAGTTTGTTCCTGAGGTAGGAGGCCTTGTCTCTCAAACGCTGGGCTCTTTCCGGCTCGCGTTCCAAAACGCGCAGCGCGGCCAGGGCGGAGCAAGCGACCGTCGGAGGCAAGGCGTTGCTGAAGAGCTGCGGACGGGACTTCTGAATGAGCGCTTCCACAAAGCACTTCTTGCCGGCTACGAAGCCGCCGGCTGCGCCGCCCAAGGCTTTGCCGAGGGTGCCGGAGATGATGTCGATCTGGCCTTCCAGACCGTAATATTCCGCGGTGCCGCGTCCACTTCTGCCGATGACGCCGGTGGCGTGGGATTCGTCAACCATGACCAGCGCTTCATACTTCTTCGCCAAAGCGACGATCTCGGGCAGCTTGGCCACGTCGCCTTCCATGGAGAAGACGCCGTCGGTCACGATCAGACGAACGGGAGCGTTGGGATACTGCTGAAGCTGGGCTTCCAGGTCAGCCATATCGGAGTGTTTGTAGCGGGCTTTCTGAACGCCCTTGGCGATCAAACGGCAACCATCGATGATGGAGGCGTGGTTCAGTTCGTCGGAGATGACGACGCCCTCGGCACCGCAGGCGACCGGGATCGCGCTCTCGTTGGCGCTCCAGCAGGAAACGTAAGTAAGACAGGCTTCCGTCTTCAAAAAGGAAGCGATCTCCTGCTCCAATTCTCTGTGAATGTCAAAAGTGCCGCAGATGAAGCGGACGGAAGCAGTGCCGGCGCCGTACTTGTCGATGCCAGCCTTGCCGGCTTCCTTGACCTCGGGAAGATTGGAAAGACCAAGGTAGTTGTTGGAGGACATGATCATGGTGCGGCCGTAACCTTCCATTTCCGTATAGGCGTCCATGGGCGTCTGCAGGTACCTGAGTTCCTTGTAAGTTCCGGCGTCGCGCAGAGACTGCATCTCGTCGGCCAGCTTCTTGTAGTATTCGGCGACTGTTGACATAAAATTTCTCCTGATTTATTTGTTAAATTTTTTAAAATTTTTTCAAAAAAGAATTATAGCAAATTCCCGGCACGAAAAACTGTCATTCGTTTTCCAGTACCACGAAAGCCATAGCCGTTTCAGAAGTGTGCGTAAGGGAAAGATTTATTTTTCCCAACCCCAGGCTGGTAAAATATTCTTTCGTAGCGCCATGCAAAACTATAGCGGGCTTTCCGGATGGCTCTTTTACGACCTCGACGTCCTTCATGGCCATCTTACCCGAGACGCCTGTGCCAAGCGCCTTGAAAAAAGCTTCCTTGGCGCAGAAGCGAGCGCAAAGGCGCTGTTCGGGGAAACGGTAGCCGAGCGAATATTTCAGCTCCTCTTCCGTAAAGACTTTTTTGGCCAGCGTCATCTTCGCTTCTGTTACTTTGAAGCGCTCCACTTTCTCGATGTCGCAGCCTATTCCGAATATCGCCATACTATTCGTAACGGAGGGCGGCTACAGGCTTCATCCTTGAAGCCAGCAATGCGGGGAAAATGGAAGCCAAAAGGCACAAAACGAATGCGCAGCCGGCAATCATGGCCACATCGACCGGCACGACCTGGCTCGGTATGCCGTCCAGATAATACACGTTGGCCGGGAAAAGATCTATGCCGAAATGCAAACGCAAAAAGTGCAAAATAGGATTGACGTTGTAAGCAATCAAAGTTCCGCCCACCACGCCCAAAAAGAGGCCTATCATGGCGATGAAGAGTCCCTGAATGGTGAAGATCAGACCAACCGACCTGCTGGTGGCGCCCAGCGCCCTCAGAATGCCGATGTCCTTGGTCTTCCCAAGAACGACCATGACCAGCGTAGAAACGATGTTCAGCGCCGCCACCAAGCTTATCAAAAGCAGGATCAAAAACATCACGCGCTTTTCCAGCTGCACCGCCGCGAAAAGGTGCGCGTTCTGCTCCATCCAGGTCTGCACGGAACAGCGTCCCCTAAGTTCCTCGCTGAGTTCTTTCGCCACGATGCCTGCATTGTCCACGTCATCCAAACTAACTTTCAGCGCATGGACCGCGCCGTGCATCTGGAA
The DNA here is from genome assembly GCA_017538635.1 of bacterium. Next base: position 10,560 of record JAFYIM010000327.1, on the reverse strand, counting down.
AAGATGATTGGCGACCGCCAAGGTCGTAAGCCCGAACTGGGAATCGTACTCGAAATTTCCGGAATGGAAGATCCCCGCCACTTCCAGCGTTTTCTGCACCGGCACCCTTCCGCCCGGCGTCTGCACGAAAGCCGGGGAAGTCAAAACCACGTGATCCCCTTTCGTAACGCCCAGGTTCCTGGCGTAGGTGTCGCCCAAGATCACCTGATTGTCCGTCAAAGATCCGCCGGCGTCCTTGATGTAATTGTGCAGTTCCGAAGCGGAATCCTCAAGATCGGGATCCATGCCCAAGACCACCAGCGGATGCCCTTTGTCGCGCGTGGACAAAAGCACCGGCCCTCTGATATAGGGCGCCACGCCTTTGACATGAGGATTCTTTTTGGCTATCTCCATCGGCTCTTCCCAGTAAGGCAATATCACCCGGACCGGCCCCGTAATAGTCACATGCGCGAAAACGCTGATGACTTTCGTCTTCATCTCCTTCTCAAAGCCCGTCATCACCGACAGCACGATGATCAAAGCCGCCACGCCGATGATAACGCAGACAACCGAGATCAAAGAGAAGAAGGAAACGAACCCTCTGTGACTCTTGGAGCGCAAAAGATAGCGCAAAGCTAAAAACACTTCATACATAATGGCTAATTATACCATTTTTAAACGGTTCCAAACGCTGCTTATTTTGGCGACCAATATGAAAAACCATTTTCGTCAATTGTAAAATTCATAAAAGGTGTTTCCTCATCCTTAGCATCCCAGGGATCAGGAATGCTCATTATAAGATCATACCTGTCTTTATGTAGTTTTATAAAATCATCTCTGTTAATAATAATTTCATCACCAGCTTTTACAGCCTTAGCGAGCCAATTCAATGTTTCGCCTTTGATTTTTAAATATTCTTGCTTTTCCTGCTCATATTTTTGCCAGTCTTTTCCCACCCGCCGTAACGCATACGTTTTATTCCATTTTGTTTTGTAATACTCATAGTAAACATCGCTTAAGTTTCCCATCGCTCGCGCATTTCCTTTTTCGGCTTTTTTCTGATATTTTTCAACACCTTTTTCAAATTTTTCTTCTTCGCTGGGGGAATTAAAAAGAAGACGTAAAATCAGCAAATCATTTAAAGGATCATTTTCCGGTCGAGCAAACAAACCAAAAGTAGCAGTGTGTATGGCTCCGTCTATAGCGACGAACGGAACAACAAGCGGCCCGATGAATGCATAACGAAGCATGAAAGGTATGGCGAGAAGAGGTGAAAACACCAACAGCTTTGGACCGTAAAACAAATTCTCGGTGGTCCAAGAAGACTGCTTTTCCTTTTCCTGCTCTACCTTACCTTCCGCTGCAACCAGCGAAAAGCAAAAACAGAACAAAATAACCATAGTCAAATATTTTTTCATGATAACTCCTAATGGAAAGCAAAGCTTTTATAAGTACCCTACCGGAATGGCCGTCACATTTTCCGTTATCGGCAGATGCGTTTCGGAAAAACAAACCACCGCGCCGTCTCCCCGCTTGATCCCAAGCTTGTCCAGCAGTTTGAAAGCGCTTACGTCCTTTTTATCAGGATTGGATTTCTTTTTTATCTCAACTGGATAAAAAGTGCCGTCCTGCTCCAAAAGAACGTCTATCTCCTTTTTGTCTTTGTCACGGTAATAGTAAATGTTCGGCTGTTTGCCATTGTGCAAATAAGTTTTGACGATCTCTGACACTACGTATGTTTCCAAGAACGCTCCGCTCATGGCGCCGCTCTCCAGAAGACTTGGCGTCTTCCAAGCTGTCAAATAACAAGCAAGACCAGTGTCCATGAAATAGATCTTCGGCGTCTTGACAAAACGTTTCCCAATATTGTTGAAATATGGCGGCAGAATAAAAACCAGCCCGGCTGTCTGCAGTACCGAGAGCCAAGACTGGGCGGTATGCGTTGTGACGCCGACATCGTCCGCCAGATTCGCACAATTCAACATCTGAGCGGTCCTGGCCGCCAAAGCCCGCATGAATTTAACAAAATTCATCTCATCGCCCACCGCGCTAAGAGCCCGTATATCTCTTTCAATATAGGTCTTCAGATAAGAGTCGTAAAACATTTCCCAATTTGCGTCAGAAGAAAGAAACATTTTAGGATAAGACCCTTTCCATATACGCTCATATACGCTTCTGAGATCAGTTTTCGGCTTCAAAGAAGCTTTGGCGCTTATATATTCCCTGGACGGCAGGAAGGGCAGACTCTTGGTCCTTCCTTCCTTTTCGTCGCTAGTCAATCCCTGAAGCTGCAAAATGCCGGCTCTGCCGGCCAGGCTCTCGGAAATATTCTTCATCAAATGAAACTGCTGTGAACCAGTCAGCCAAAACATTCCGGGCTTCTTCTCTTTGTCCACTATAACTTTGATGTAAGGCAGCAATTCAGGTGCATACTGAATCTCGTCTATCATTAAAGGCGCCGGAAAACGCTGCAAAAACAAAGCCGGGTCGGATTTCGCCAGCTCCCGGTACTCCAAAGTATCCAAGGAAACATATCCGCGCTTCCCTCGGGCGCATTTTTCAAGCAGAGTAGTTTTCCCAACCTGCCTCGGCCCAGTTAAAATAACCACTGGGAAGAACTTGCTGAATTCTGCTATGCTTTTTTCTAAGGTCCTTTTAAGATACATTTTTCCGTCCATTTTGTAGTGATACTACATAATAGCCGAAATTTATCTGAGAGTCAAGCCTCGATTCCCTTATTGCCAAGCGGTGAAAAGCACATAATCCCTGCTGCCGTATTGAACGGACCTATCGCCAAATTTGTAGGTTCCCAGTTCGGCCAGTGCTCTTTTTCCTGCTCGGATTCCCCTTCCGTCGCCACCAGCGAAAGGCACAAACAGAGCGCTGCCGTTAGAATTATGATTTTTTTCATATTGGTGTTTTGGAAAATAATGCAATATTTAGGTCAAAATCAACACTAAATAATGCTATTTTTGCTATAAAATTTACACTATTTTCCCAGCATTAAGATTCCTTTTCATAAGGTTGGGGGTGACGAAGATTAAAGCTTTTGCTTGTTATTTTTTTATGCTTTCCAGGGCTTTTTTCGCCCTTTTGTGCCCTTTCGCCGCCGCTTTTCTGTACCATTCAGAAGCAAGGGCTTTGTTTTTCTTGACTATTTCCTTAACCTTTGCTGGATCTTTTTCGTATTGGTCTGCAACTTTTTCTCTGAAACGATAAATTTCTCCCAACTGGAACATCGAGGCGGCGTGCCCCTGCTCGGCGGCTTTTTCAAATAAAGGTATCGCCTTCTCGTTAGAAACGTCATAGTTTTTCTTTTGTTCCTGTTCCTCATATTCACTGAACAATATCAAATTGCGGTGCATCATGCCCAATTGGTACATAGAAGCAGCATCGCCTTTTTCGACATTTTTTTCATACCATTTCGCCAAAGTTTTAAAAGAAAGACCTCTTTCCATGATGTGCCCGGTCTCGCCGTCTTCATATAAAGCGCATATTACATTGCTGTCGGTGTTTTTGTTATAAAAGCCTTCCCCTAGAAGCGGTTGCTTCTTTCTAAAAACATCATATTCGCCAAAATTGAAGATCAGCATTCGGTATTCCGGATACTTCGAGGTGCCTTTCTCATCCGATGACGTCTTTTCCTTGAGCTTTTCATAAACAGACTTGGCCTCTGCAAAGTCACACTTTCCATTCAAGCCCATATTAAATATTTTTCCCAAAGCAGTCCTATTGTCCTTCTCGGCAGCTTTCATATACAGCTCAAAAGCTTTTTTATGGTCTGCCTTTTGTCCAACAGTTCCGTATGTATAATGATTAGCCATCTCGATCATGGCCGAGGTGCTGCCCGCTTCGATTGCCTTATCAAGCCAGGAAACTGCTTTTTTAATATCAAACAATTCGTTATGGTAAGTACTGATTACGCTTCCCACATTGTACATACCAAATATGCGTCCCGTATTGTACATACCGGCAACGTTCCCTTTTTCAGCAGATTTTTGATACCACTCCAGGGCGTCCTTATAATTTTCCTCAAAGCCAATGCCATTTTCATTAAGGATGCCCAGGTTGCACATGGCGTCAGAATTGCCAAGTTCCGCGCTTTTTTTGTAAAGCTCCAAGGCTTTGTCTATATCGGCTTCCACTCCGTGACCGGTCATGTACATTCCGGCAAGATGATTTATGGCTGCGGCGTTGTTTTTGGAGGCGGCTTTTTCGTAGCACGTAAGAGCCTTTTTCATATCAGCCTTAAGCGAGCCCTGACCGGCTTCGAACATCCGCCCAATCTTGTAGATTGCCTCAGCATCCCCTTTTTTAGCTTCTGCCTGGTACTTCTTCAAGTCCTTGTCATATTCCTCAACGGTCTTTTGGTCCGTTTTCAGCTCTATGCCAAGATCAGCATACAACTTTTTGACAGTCTCCATGTCCAGTCCGCAATAGGCGACTGTCGCAATAAAAAACGACAAAGCAATCAAAATAATGCGCATGTGATGTCCTTTGTAATTTAGTTCCTTTGCTCCCAAGGCTCCGGATCTGCTTTAACAGAGTCGTATTTCTCTTTGGCTCTTTTGTTCCCAGCTTTCGCCGCTTTTTCGTACCAACCTAACATTGATGATTTTATTTCCAAGTATTCTTTCTTTAATTTGTCGTATTCGGCTTCACCGTCTTTAGGCTTTCCCCTCAGCCAATTGTAATCCCTGGCATAAACGCTGTAATCGGCTTCACCTAATGCAAACATGGCGTAGGGATCTCCGTTTTCAGCACATTTTTTCAGCATGGAAACACCCTTTTCAAACTCTTCCCTTTCTTTTTGGCTGCCGGAAAACCTGTCCCGGCCGCTGTAAATTTTACCCAACTGGTACATGGCTGTGAAATCACCTTTTTCAGCCTGCTTTTCATACCATTGGAATACCCTTTCTCTGTTTAACGCCCTAGCCTTTATATAGTCCGTTTCGCCGTCTTCATACAGAAGGCAAAAAATCCCCGGCTCGTCGTCGCGGTATGCGCCCTCCCTGATCAGGGGAAGATCTTCCTTTTTCAGATCGAATTCTTCGCTGTTGATAAACAGCCTGTCAACATGTTCATCTTGCACGGCGATGTCTTCGTCATCTTCGTCAAGTTGGGAGCCGATAACGCTTATATAAGTTCTCTTACCGACCTTTCTCCCAATTTCCTTTATCTTAGAGTCGGAGATCCCCATTTGTTCGTAGGCCATTGCAAAGCCCATGATATCTCCAAAAGCGGAGTTGTTGCCTTTCTCCAACGATTTCATGCAAAGGCTAGCGATTTTTCTGTGATTGCTCATCCCGTTTGCACCATAAAAAGACGCAAGCTCATGCATAGCTACGGAACTGCCTTTTTCCGCTGACTTCTCCAGCCAATGCACGGCTTTTTTCTTGTCGTAGAGATCCGAACTGCTTCTAGAGAATATCTTGCCGAGTTTAAGCATCGCGACAGCGTTGCCCTTGTCCGCGGCTTTTTGGTACCAGTTGGTGGCCGCTTTCTCGTTTGCCTTTATGCCAACTCCTTTTTCACTCAACACGCCCAGATTGCACATGGCGTCGGAGTTGCCCAAAGCCGCGCTTTGCTTGTATAGTTCCAGCCCTTTGTCGATATCCAGCTGCACTCCCTGGCCGGTCATATACATCCCAGCCAGGTGGTTTATAGCGGCAGGATTTTTCTTGGACGCCGCTTTCTCGTACCATTTCAGCGCCGCGGGAATATTGGACGTTATGGAGCCCTCGCCGGCTTCTATCATCCTTCCGAGCTTGTACATTTCTTCCGCGTTTCCGGATTTAGCTCCGGCAAGGTGTTTCTTCAGGTCCTTGTCGTATTCCTTGTCTGTTTTCCGCTCGATCTTAAGCTCGGCGCCCAATTTGGAATACGCCTCGGCGATCACGGAAATATCAACTCCCGAAACTGCCTTCAGGGCAAAGATAAAAACAAAGAGAACAAGAAGTGTTTTTTTCATAGTAATCGCTCGCTATTTGATGATCCTGTAGTAGTTTTCTTTCCTTGGTTTGGGGGGCGCCGCCTCTTTTGCTATGTAACCCAAGGAAATGCTGCCGATGCCTATCAGGCCTTCCGGAAGACCCAGTTTCGCCATAAGCTCCTTGCCTTCCTCGGTCGCGAACATTTCCCTTTCCCTGTTGATCCAGCAGGATCCCAAGCCTATGGCGTGGGCGGCGTTCATCATATTGCCGAGGACAAGGGAGCCGTCGCAAACGGAATTGCCCCACTTTTCCAGAGGTGATCCGAAGACGAGCACGATTGTCGGAGCGTCGTAATACGGATTATTTTTGCTGTTCATTACAGCCGCGTTCATTTTAACAAGCTGCGCGATGATCTCAGGGTCCTGCACGGCCACGATCCAGGGGTCCTGGTAGCCCATGCCGGTCGGCGCGTATGTTCCGGCCTCAAGCACGGCCTTCAATTCTTCGTCTGTGATCTGTTCCTTTTTAAAACTGCGGATGCTGCGGCGTTCGCGCAAGGCTTTCAAGATCTCGTTGTCCATAGTCGCTCCTCAACGGAAAAACGTTGTTTCATTTTTTATCGTTTTCTTCCCAGAAAAACTTCCTGTTTTTCAACTCTTTCGCTTCTTCTTTTCCCCTCTTGCTGCCATTTTCTCCGGCTTTCTCATACCACTCGATGGCCTTTGCCTTGTTATCGTAAGCTTTCCTTTTCTCACCCTCGAGATCTTTGCTGCCTACGATATTGTACTCGGACCTTTGCCTGTAAATATCGCCAATTCTGCGCATGGCGTCCGCATGTCCTTTTTCGGAAGCTTTTTTGAAAAGCTCGATGGCCTTGTCCTCATAATAACGATTATTGTCTTTAGTAAGCTCGTAAGGAATCTCTACGCGATTTTCGCTGTAAAGTTTTCCCAGTTCGTACATGGCTTCCACATTGCCTTTTTGTATTTCCTTTTCATACCACTTGGCCACGGTCTCGACGGTAAGGCATCTTTCCTTGATGAATTTCGTTCCGCCGTCCTCGTAAAGAAGCGTGAAGGTCCAATGTCCGTCGCGACCTTCCATCCCTTCGTCCAGCAACGGCAGACGGTTGTCATAAAAACTGCAGAGTCTGTCATCGTCGTCATTCTCGTCCAGATCCAGTTCGCCTATCTCTTCGAAATCTTCATCATCGCCCGGCATGTCGTTCAAACCAAAATTTGCGACAGCCCATAGTTTGGCCATTTTTTCCGCCAACCTTTTCAGCTCGGGATCATCCGGCGCAGATTTTTCTTCCATCATGACGATCTGCATTATCCTTCCCGCCGCCTCGCCGCTGCCCCTGTTCAAAGCCTTCTTGTACAAGTCGAGCGCCTTCTTTGGATCGGGTTTGACCCACTTTATGTGGTACGGGCCGCCAGTAAGGTAAATGTCCGCCAATTTGACCATGGCTTCGGTGCTGCCGATGGCGGCCGCTTTTTCATAACTAGGCACAATCTTTTTCCAATTGCGAAATTCTTCATGATCTCCGTATTCGTCGGTGTAAACCTCAGCAAGCAATTTCAGGGCGGCGGCGTTCCCGCCTTCCGCGGCTTTTTCATAAAGCTTCACGGCTTCCTTGTAATCCTTCTTAAAGACCAGCCCGTTTTCATGAAGCACGCCGAGATTCAGCATTGCGTCGGTGTTGCCTAGCTTGGCGGCTTCGGTGTAAAGTTTTACCGCTTTTTCAAAATCCATCTCCACACCTTGTCTGGTCATAAAAAGCGTGGCCAGATGGTTCATGGCCGCGGGATGCTTCTTTTCCAGAGCCTTTTTGTACCAGCCTACGGCCGTCTTGTAATCGGAGGTCAGTGATCCGCGGCCTTCCTCATACATTCTTCCCAGCCTGTACATGGCTTCAGCGCTTCCTTTTTCGGCTTCCGCTTGGTATTTCTTAAGGTCCTTGGCGTATTCCTCGGCACTTTTGGTATCCAATTCCGTTTTCACGCCGAGCCAATCGTAAGTTTTTTTAAGCTTGGCATAATATTCGTCGAGTTCGCCCGCAAAAACAGAAATTGCCATGGCAACAAGCAAAACAAACAAAGTACCGCGCATATTAATTTACCTCCTTTTCTTCAATTATAGCAAAGATTTAGGAACTTTTCCCGCGGAGGGATAGCATGCGCGATTTTTTAGTTTGCCTGGACGAAGGGTTTGTAATAAGAACTTTTCGCGGCGAAGAAGCTTTGGGGGCATTTTACGCCGCGCTGCCAGCGGCGCTGGATCAGGAAGGATCCCTGCCTTTTTGCAGGGGAACTTTCTGCTTTTTTGCCGCTTTTGGCTTCCACTTCGTAATAGACTATAAAGCTGTCGCAGCGGTCCTCGGCGTTTTTCCTGACGAGGTTGTCCGGAACCAGAAAGGGCTGCCTCAGCCATTCGCCTCCGTCTAATTTGATTTTTATAAAACCGCCTTTAAGTCTATGCTCTTCACCTACTCTTCCGAGATGCAATACGCCGCCCTCGGGGAATTTCGCATAATTCAAACGCGGCTCCCAAAGATCTTTTTCCCTGTTGTAAATACTGGCATTGTACACTGGAGGCGGTCTCTTGGGGAAGGGCGCGTGTCCGGGAAGATAAAGGTCGGCCGGCAGGAGAGCTTCAGGCGGCAGTTTCAGTAGCCAGACGCTTTCGTCATAGCTTTGACTTAGCAGATAAGCTTCTTTTCCGTCCGGGGCGACGGTCACTTCTTCCCCGCCTTTAAGGCCGTGATTCCTGTCAAGTGTGACTGTCGCTCCCATTGAAGCGGTTATCCTGAACACTTCGCCGTCTTGCGTTATGAGATCACAGCCTTTCAATAGATTTTCACCAAAGGAGACGCCCTCCGTAAACGCCAGCTCATTGCCGGAAACAGGCTGGACTTTGAATTTTGTTTCGGTGTAATTTTCAGCTTTTTCAGCAAAAGGCAATGTGATCTTGTCGCTGTGCATCCTTCCAAGAAGTTCCGCAATGTCCTTGCGTTCCACCTTGTTTTCTTCCGCCTTGTGGTAGCCGGGCGCTTTCGGGATCTCGCGAAGACGATTAAAGAGGGCCGTCTTCTGTCCCCACTGGTCAACGAGGTTTATTTCGTTCCGGAGCGACTCCACAGCGAAATCTCCCAGATAGACAGTCTGAGATTTAAGATATTTGTAAGCATTATCACGATTCCCCACGAAAATCGTGATATGGTTTCCTTCCTGAGAAAGAACGGGGAAGGGAGTCAAGCTTTTCCCTTCCTGATCAGCTGGCAAATAAGCGATAGAATATTCCAAATGTCTGTCGGAGCGCGGATGATCTCTTTTGGTATCCAAACCAATTGAAAATGTCCAGCCTCTCCGGTCTCCGCCGCCGCCTATTTCCCAGATCTTGACGGGCACGGCCCAGGCGGAAGGAATAGCGTAGCCAGTCACATCGTCGTTTCCGTTGGCTTCGAACCAGGAAGCAATGGTGGCGGTATCGCCCGGCTGCAACAGCGGCGTTCCTGTCCATTGCGGAACTATATTGCGTTTTTCCCCTTCCGGCGTCTCGCAAAGGATCCCCCAGGAGGAGAGGTGCAGCGCGTTGGAGGAAACGTTCTCAAAATGGTAATAGCTGGGGCTGTACGCTTCCATTCCCATAACCAGAGCGGATTTCCCTTTGCAGTCTACAAAAAAAGGCAGGCTGCCGTATTTTTCGCTGACGACTCGGTAGTAGCCGCCTGTCAATGCGCTTCCCGCGGAAAATTCCGGTTCGGCGCCGCCTTTCAGAACGCTGAGCCTGACGCGGTAGGAATAGTTTGTCTGCAAGCCTTCCAGAAGCCAAAGATCTCTCTTTTTAAGAGTCAGGACGCCCATCTCTTCCCTTTCGTTGCACCAGCTCCTAGTTAAGGTGGAACCCATGGTTACTTCAGGCTTGCCTTCCAAAAGGAAACCGTCTTTCCTGGCTTCCAGTATCTTGGCGGAAATATATTTTCCGCCGCAGGAGGAAAGGAAGCTTACGCTTTCGCCGACCCAGTCCCAATCCTGCCAGAGATTTCCTATGCGCTCGCGGCCCGCCTTCTCGGCAAACGTTTCCCACTTGGCTTTCTCCGCCTTGCCGTAGGGCGTTTCCGTCAGCGTGACGAAAAGATTGGTCTCGCCTCCTCTTTCCTCATAGGCTGTTTTTGTGACCACGAACCAGAGGCAGGGCTCCAGGTTTTTTGTGTCCAGGTCGAAAAAAGAGCTCAGACGATCGATCTTCCAATAGGGAAGAAATTTGTTGTCCCCTTTTGTCAGACCGGTGAATCTCAAGCTTTCCCCTGCAAGCGAAGCGCTTCTTCGCGTGCGGTCCACGTCAACTTCGTCCATAAGCGTGGCGGCCAGTTCATTTGCAAGCGCCTCTTCGCCCCGCTCCTTCAGAAATTCTTCGCACTCACCTTGGATCCTTTCGCAATTCTCCTTCTCCGCGTCCAGAACCGCCAGATTCGCTCTTTCTCTTCCCAAAGCGTCCCTAGGGGAAGTCAGAGGAAGATAGCCGGCGAAGGGTTCTTCCGCGCTCTTAAGCTGATCTTCAAAACGAAAACGATAAATGATCTCACTGTCATTTTCCTCGTCGCGCCAGCCGGAGGAGAATGTTTTATAAAGCCCTTCGTTGGAAG
>JAFYIM010000326.1 GCA_017538635.1 bacterium | reverse complement strand
CCTCCGAAAGTAAGACGTTTCTGCTCTTTTTTTCGAGCGGAGTTGATAACAGAAGCAAGAGATTTTTGAACATCAGGATTAAAAAGGACTTTGTCGCGTTTAAGAAAAGCTTCGTCAGCTAAATTCTTAGCAGAAATATATGCATCACGAGCGGAAGCGTAGCGAGAAGAAGCAGAATTTAAAGCCGCCTTTGCAGCTTCATATTGAGGGCGGACGGAAGGGGGGATAGAAGGAAGATGGTCATAAGCTTCAAAGCGGCGCCAAGCGTCATAAGCAGAATGATAGTCAGCATAAGCGCGGACAGAAGAAGAACGAAGGTCGTCAGCTTTACGGCGAAGAGCCCTAGCTTCAAGAGAGCCAAGGTCTTTCCCATAAATGGGATTGCCGTGAGGATCATATTTAAAGGTTTTATTAAGATTGCGAAGAAGATGTTTCTGTTGCTGAGAGTTAAGAATGCCTTGACTAGCCTCAAATATAGTTTGGCCGTGGGTTGAAAGCCTAGGATCCGCGGCGGCGAGGCGGCCACCTTCTTTTAAGAAATCAAGAGAATCAGGTTGAGAAAGAGATCGGGGGATATACCCAAGACCTTCCTGAAGAAGTCGATTATGAGCAGTAGCTTTATCGACAAGGCCCATTTTGATCAAGTGAGATTCGGCTTCTTTAAAAGCGCTACGAAGTCTCAGAATATCGTCCGCGTTGCCCCATGACGATAAAGTATCAGCCACCCTAGAAATGAGAGAAGGATCGAGTGTCTCAACAGGGCGGGCCATGTTTTCCAAACGGCGAATTTCTTTAAGATAGTTAGAGCGAGTGACAGAATCAAGAGAATGGTCAGCAAGTTTGGCGCGAAGGGCGGTAAGCGTTTTGCGCGTTTGATCCCAGTACTTTTTAACGACGTTTTTAGCGCCAGAGCGAGGAGAAAAAGCATTAAGAGACCTACCAATGGTACCGATTGTAACAGGCTTATGTTCCCTATTGGCGATCTTAATAAGACGTTCAAGCTCAAAATCAATGTTAGCGTTCCCAAGAACCTCAAAAACCTCAAGCCTTTTATAGAGCTCCGCGGGATCAGAAGTGTCGGCAAGGCCTTTCTTAAGCAAATTCATAGCATCTTTGCCGACGTGCTTCTCGATTGCAGCGAGAGCCGCGTTCTCATCGAAGTCAGCAGTGCCAGAGGCGAACCTGCGAATCTTTTTAACAGGCGTAGCGATGAAGTTAAAAGTGTTAGCTAAAGTGTTAGCCGTAGAGCCGACGCCGCGCCAAAGTTTAGAAAGTTTAGGAGAGGAAGCAATAAGATCAGTCGCTGCCTTCTTGGTCTCCATAGAAGCGCGGCCAACGTGATAAGCGTCAATGCCAACCTTCTGAGCTTTCTCGGCGACGTCATGAGCAAGCTTGAAGGAGCGGGAAGGATCAGAAAGAATTGAATCAACAGAAGCTTTTGCCGCCTCAATAGCGCGACGGTTGGAATCAGTAATAGCGGCAGAAAACTTTAGAGCAAGATTGGATTTAGCGAGTTCTTTCTGGGCGGGCTTAGATAGATCGTAAAACTCGTTGCCAAGCTTGAGAAGGTTCTCGTTTTTGGCGGCGCTCATCATGTCATCTGTGACAAAAGGCAGCTTCTTAATAGCAGGGTTCGTCAGGATGCGGCCGGCACGAATCTTACTGTTAGTTTTGCTGAGGAAATCAAAAACGGCGCCCTCGGCAGATCTGCCAAAAAAAGGAAGAGCAGTCGAAGCGCCTCCGAAGATCCGCGGAGCCTCAAGCTGAAAAAGCGCTCTCTGGCCCGCCTTGAACTGTTTTGACCAGGTGGGCATATACTTTACCGCGTGAGCTCCGTCAAGGCCGTTCTTGGCCAAATAAGAGGCTATATCGCCCGCAAGGTCAGAACCTTTATAAACGCCTTTGAAGGTGTCAAAGCCCTTGACGATAGGATCAATAAAATCATCGGCCTTGCCGGCTTTCTTTAAAAGGGTTCGGGTAGCCGAAGCGATCTTATCGATATTAGCAACGTCGCCAACATCGATGACCTTACCGGCATAAGAAAGAGCCTTGCCTAAAGCTGAGTTGTTGGCGAACTTAAGCGCCTTGCCGGCAGAAGCGAGTTTGCCAAGCTTGGTAAGATTGGCAAAAGGAATATAAGTAACAGGAT
>JAFYIM010000024.1 GCA_017538635.1 bacterium | reverse complement strand
GATAGGCGAGGAAAAAGCCTCGCGGGGCTCTTTTGTTTTCGACGAGGAAGCGAGGATAGGCTACGTCCCTCAAAGCGTAACTTGCCCTGACGACGTCACCATCTTAGATTATCTCCTCAAAGAGCACAAGCAGGTCGAACTGCGCCTCAGGGAGGCCGAGAAGCAGCTTGCGGAGTGCGCTCCGGAAGACTTAGACAAAAAACTCAACGCCTTCCAGAAAGCCCGTGATCTCTTCGAGGAGCAGGGCGGCGACAACTATGCTGTGCAGACGGAGCGCATGCTGGCCGCTTTCGGGCTTGACAACCGCACCAACCAGACTGTCATGTCCCTTTCCGGTGGCGAACGCAACCTCGTCTCCCTTACCGGCGCTCTCTTGAACCGTCCGGACCTCCTTATTCTCGACGAGCCTGCCAACCACCTCGATTACGTCGGCATTGCCTGGTTGGAAGATTTCCTTAAAAAATACAAAGGCGCCATACTCCTTGTCTCCCATAACCGCTATCTCCTCGACCAGGTCACCAAAGGAACGCTGGAACTAAAGGGCGGTCAGATAAAATACTTCCCCGGCAACTACTCCGACTACCGCGCCCAGAAGCTCGAACAGCAGATCCGCTTGGAAAAAGAGCACGCTGCCTACGAAAAGCGTCTTGCCAGCCTGGAAGCCATGATCTTAAGGATCAGAAATTTCGCCCAGGTCTATGACGACAAACGCTGGGGAAAGATGCTTCGTTCGAGGGAATCAAAGATCGAGCAGCTTAAGCAGAATGCTGCCCAAGCCCCGGAAAAAGAAGAGAAGAAAACGCAGATCCGTTTTCAGGGCGAATCATCCCACGCCAACATCGCCATTCAGGTAAGAGGTTTTTCCGCCAGCTTCGACGGAAGATTAGTCCTCGATCATGTCGACCTCGACATCTCTTCCGGCGAAAGAGTGGCTCTCGTCGGCCCCAACGGCAGCGGCAAAAGCACTCTTATAAAAGCTATCATGAACGACGGCCACTGGGAAAACCCCACGCTCCGAGTCGGCCCTTCCATCACGATAGGCTACTGCTCCCAGCAGCAGGAGACCCTAGACCCCGAGAATACGGTCTTCGAGGAGATCGCCGTTTCCGGCATCACCAACGAAAAGCAGGCCTATGATCTTCTCGCCAGATTCCTCTTCGTCAAAGAGGAATTGAAGAAAAAAGTCAAAGACCTTTCCGGCGGCGAAAAGAACCGTCTTCAGCTCGCCAAACTGATGCTCATCAACCCCAACACCCTGATCCTCGACGAGCCAACCAACCACCTCGATATACAAACCTGCGAAGCCGTGGAAGAAGCCCTGGGCGACTACAAAGGCACGCTTATAGTCGTTTCCCACGACCGCTACTTCCTAGACAAACTGGCAACAAGGATCGTCGAAGTCGACAACAAAAAACTCCACTCCTACCCCGGCTCCTATTCCGAATTCTGGTTCCACAAAAAAGAAAGGGAGCAGAAAGAAGCAAAAGAGAGCAAGCAGAGCAAAAAAGAACAGCCCAAGCAGCAGCAAAACCAAGCCGCCGGCGCAAACAAGCCTCTTTCCAACAACGCAAAGCAAAAGCTCGCCAAACAGGAAGCAGACCTCACCAACAAAATAGAAAGCTTAGAGGCCAAAATCGAAGACCTCGACAAACAGATCGCCGAAGCTTTCGCCCAAGCGAATCACGAGCTCGGCCGCACCCTCACCCAGGAAAAAGAGCAATCCCAGCAAGAGCTCAATTCCCTCTACACCGCCTGGGAAAACTTCCTGAACGCTTGATTTCTATTGGGCGCTAACGCAGGAAAGAGAAGGGCGTGAAAATCACGCTTATAAGTCGTATTTTAACCTGCAATCGCAGATGAGTTTGCTCGGAATAAAAAAATCGCTTGAATTTTAAATATCGTTTTGGTAGACTCTTGGCCTCTTTGTTTAATTTTACCCTAAAAAAACATGAAAAATTTATTATTCTTACTTTTGGGCGCATTTCTGTGCACGTCTGTTTTGGCGAGTGAGCTTTGGTCTGACGCTGTTGCTTTTGACGGAAGCGATACTTCTTCAACGATAACGCTCCTTACTACGGACAAAATCTTTTACAGCAGCGCTCTAGCGGACGGTGAGCCCCGCTCTCTTACGCTTACCGCGACTGACACTGTGGATTCGACGAAGGTTGCGTCACTTTTTTCCGACGATTCCAAAACCGCGGTGGAAGGCACAGCTTCCTGGAACTACGAAGATTCCGAGTATAATGATTTTTCCAAGAGCGATATTTACCAGCTCAAAGAAACGATCGTGACATCTGAGGGAACGCTCAATCTGACCCGCAACGTCAGGATCCTGCCCGAGCCGGCCTGCTTAGTGTTGTTTGCTATTTTAGGCGGCATTTTGTTTGCTCGCAGGAAAAGCGCCCTGATGCTGCTTTTTATTACGGTCGCTTCCATGGGCGTCTTTGCGGATGTGACGGTCGCCTCCGTTTCTGCCCAGCAGGCCTGGCCTTTTAAGAGAAGCGTCGTTATCAACTATACGCTCACGTCCGACAACCAGAGCGCCATGCCTGTTTTCGCCGTTGATTTCTACGGCACTTTCGACGACGGCGCAACGACCTTCAAGCTTAACGAACGTGGAACGCTGGAGAAAGACGGCGCCAACGGCGTGCTCTTTGAAGCCGGCACTCACAAAGTCATTTGGAATCCGGCCAGCGACCTGACGCTCAAATCCAGCAATCTTAAGATCAAAGTCAGCGCGACGGACGTCACAAGCACGGCTGATTATCTTGTCTTCGACCTTACGACTTCCAGCGTGCGCGCTTCTTCCACCGGTCCTAATCTTTCCAGCGACGACTGCCGCAAGACAGAGCTCTGGATGAGAAGGATCGAGCCCGGCACTTTCACCATGGGTTCTCCTTCCGGCGAAGTAGGCAGAGACAGCGACGAGACTCAGCATTCCGTCGAGCTTACCGAACCTTATTACATCGCTGTTTTCGAGACCACCCAGAAACAGTGCGAATACATCACCGGCAGCAGCCACGGCGGCGTGCATTCCGGCGATACGCTGCCTGTGGAATATATCTGCTACAACGAACTCAGAGGAGACGATAAAGGCTCCCAGTGGCCCAATAATAACGACGTGGACGAAGAATACGAAGGACACTTGACCTTCTTCTACTCCATCAGGAACAAGTTCTCCGGCAACTTCCTCTTTGATCTGCCCACCGAAGCGCAGTGGGAATACGCCTGCAGAGCCACCACTACCACAGCCCTGAACAACAACACCGATCTTTTGGCGCCAGCCGAAGATGAAAAAATGAATGTGGTGGGCTGGTATATGTACAACTCCTCGAATCAGACCTATCCTCCCGCGCAAAAGGTCGGCAACGCCTGGGGCCTTTACGACATGCACGGCAACGTTTGGGAATGGTGTTTAGACTGGTACGGAGAGTACGGCAGCGGCAATGTTGTTGATCCCAAGGGCCCCGCTTCCGGTTTAACCCGCGTCCTTAGAGGCGGCAGCTGGTTTCAGTACGCCGAAAATTGCCGTTCCGCCGAGCGCGCGGGAGATTTTGCGCCTTCCAATCCGGGCACGGATTATTTCGGCTTCCGTATCGCCCTGCTTCCTCCGGTCAAGAAATACATGGTTGTGGATCTGTCCGGCGGAACCGGCGCTTCCAGTTTCCCTGTGAGCTATTTGTCCAGCGTCCCCGAAGGCGGCTGGAGCGATGAATACAAGACAACGAAACTGGTCCTGCGCCTTGTGCAGCCCGGCACGTTCACTATGGGCAGCCCCACAACCGAAGTGGGACGCGACACCTCCGCCAACGGAGAACTGCAGCACGACGTCACTTTGACGAAACCCTATTACATCGGCATTTTTGAGACGACGCAGAGACAGTACGAACTTATAACTGGAAGCGATCCCGCCGATCTGAACATCGGCCAGAAGTATCCTGTGGAACAGGTCTCTTACGACATGATCCGCGGCACGACTCAGGGCAAAAAGTGGCCAGAAAACAACAATGTTGATTCCGGCTCTTTCATGGGCATTCTGCGCGCCAAGACCGGCCTGACCTTCGATCTGCCAACTGAAGCCCAGTGGGAATACGCCTGCAGAGCGACGACCACGACGGCTTTGAACAGCGGGAAAGATCTGACCAACGCCTCTGTTTGCCCGAACATGGCGGAAGTTGGAAGATATACCCACAATACCAACGATGGTAAGGGCAACAATTTTGTGGAACCTGGCCAGTACCTCGTCAACAACTGGGGCATTTTCGATATGCACGGCAATCTTGCTGAACTGTGTCTGGATTATTATGCTGACTATAGCGGCAGCGCTGCTGTGACTGACCCAAAGGGTCCCTCCACCGGTACCCTTCGCGTTAAGCGAGGCGGCAGTTGGCAGGATATCGCTTCGGAATGTCGCTCCGCCAGGAGAGTGGGCGTTGACAGCAATTTCCACAATCAGGGCACAGGCTTCCGCGTGGTGGTCGAGCAGTAAGCGGCACCTCTTGACTTTGAGAAAAGTGTTTAGTATTATTGTCGCCACTTGCCTGAAAAAACGGGAAAGCGAAAGAGAGAAAAGCTTGGCGCGCCCTTTGTAGGACAAGGAAGTTGAGCTCACTCCTGAGGGCCTTATAGGGGCCTTGCGGAGGGGGTATTGACTTTTGGGAATATGTTTTGATACACTGTTCCTCACCATCGCAAAAATAGCGGTGGAAAAGCGGCGCGAGCCGCGAATCGAACTTTGATCTTTGACAGTTGGAAAGGTTTTATGATGTGCCAAATGCAAGTGCGGAAGAGATCACTCCAGATCTCTTCAAAGAAACTTGTCAATTGTGTAAACAATAAGTCAAGAACAACAATAGCGAAAAGCTAAGCGTGTCTCTCTTTGGAGAGACTACGAGCTAAGATTTTATATCTGTATATTACGGAGAGTTTGATCCTGGCTCAGAACGAACGCTGGCGGCGTGGATTAGGCATGCAAGTCGAACGGGACTTTACGTTGTAGCAATACTTTGTAAAGTCTAGTGGCGTAAGGGTGAGTAACACGTGGGTAATGTACCCGATAGTTTGGGATAACGTTCCGAAAGGGACGCTAATACCGGATGTGATGTTAAACCGCCGGGTTTAACAAGAAAGGTGGGGACCGCAAGGCCTGCCGCTAACGGAACGGCCCGCGACCTATTAGCTAGTTGGTGGGGTAAAGGCCTACCAAGGCGAGGATGGGTAGCCGAACTGAGAGGTTGACCGGCCACACTGGGACTGAGACACTGCCCAGACTTCTACGGAAGGCTGCAGTCGAGAATCATTCACAATGGACGAAAGTCTGATGATGCGACGCCGCGTGCGCGATGAAGGTCTTCGGATTGTAAAGCGCTTTGAACAGGGAAGAATGCCGCGTATTTAATAGATAACGCGGAGGGACAGTACCTGACAAACAAGCCCCGGCTAATTTCGAGCCAGCAGCCGCGGAAATACGAAAGTGGCAAGCGTTGTTCGGAATTATTGGGCGTAAAGGGGGTCTAGGCGGACCGTTAAGTTACTTGTAAAAGCACGGAGCTCAACTCCGTGAAGCAGGTGATACTGGCGGACTAGAGTACGTGAGATGTGAACGGAATAATAGGTGTAGCGGTAAAATGCGTAGATATCTATTAGAACACCGGAGGCGAAGGCGGTTCACATGCGCGCAACTGACGCTGAAGCCCGAAAGCGTGGGGAGCATACTGGATTAGATACCCTGGTAG
>JAFYIM010000325.1 GCA_017538635.1 bacterium | reverse complement strand
TTTTTGGGTTAAATTAGGAAGTCTCCTCCGTCCCCCCTAGGAACGGAAAATATTGAATAATTCGGATTATATTTTATCAAATGCGACCGCCATACCGGCCCAACTTTCAAAAAAGGGGCAAATGACCCTAAAATGAAAATAGAGCTGTTTCAAAATGGAGTTCCCGCGCCTTTGCGTAAAACTCGCGCTACGAAAAATGCTAGTTTGCAAACGGCATATTGTTACGCTCAGGCAATTATGGTAATATTATAATGTAACTTTTAAAAACGGGTCAAATGACCCTAAAATGAAAATAGAAACGTTATGATAATTAAAAGAGATAAATATTTGGATCTTCTGATCAGGCACAAGCACAACGGAATGATCAAAATAATAACCGGCATCCGCCGCTGCGGAAAATCCTTTTTGCTGGCTAATTTTTTTAAAGAGTCGCTTTTGAATGAAGGCGTCCGGGAAGATCATATCGTTCAGATCGACTTCGAGGACATCAAGAACAAGTCTCTCAGAGATCCGGAGGAATGCTACAAATATTTAAGCAAAGCGATCAAAAAAGACAGCAAGATGCACTACATCCTTCTTGACGAAGTGCAGAAATTGGAAGAATTCCCGGATGTCCTTAACGGTCTCATGCATTTCAGCAACGCCGATGTCTTCGTCACCGGAAGCAATTCCCACTTCCTCTCAAAAGACGTTGTTACCGAATTCAGGGGCAGAGGCGACGAGATAAGGATGTATCCTCTTTGCTTTTTAGAATTCCTAACGGCTTACCTGGACGCAAGGAAATCGCGCTGGAATGGAGAGGATCTGACTTTTTTGGCAAAGAGCCTCGACCTGGCCTGGACTGAATATTATACCTACGGAGGTCTCCCATACGTTCTGAAATTGGAGACCAAAGAAGAAAAGGAAAAATACCTGAAGGATCTCTTCAAGGAGACCTATCTGCTGGACCTCATAGAAAGGTACGACATTAGGGACGTGTCGGCTCTGGACGGCGTGATAGACGTCGTCGCTTCCGACATAGGGTCACTGACCAACGCCTACAAAATCGCCAATTCCTTCAGCAAAGAACGCGCTTCCATCCCGGCGGGGGCAACCATAAAAAACTACCTTGACTATCTCAAAGACGCTTTTATAATAGAAGAGGCGAAAAGATATGACATCAAAGGAAAGAAGCACCTCAACTCCATCTCGAAATTTTATTTCGAGGATCTCGGCTTAAGGAACGCCAGGCTTAACTTCCGGCAGACCGAGGAAAACCACATCATGGAGAACATCATCTTCAACGAGCTGAACTATCGCGGCTATTCCGTCGACGTTGGCATCGTTGAGATAAGGGAAATGAAAAACGGCTCCTATTTGAAAAAGCAGACCGAGATAGATTTCGTGATAAACCGCGGCGACCAACGCTACTATGTCCAATCCGCCTTCGCCATGCCCACCGGCGACAAGACTGAAAAAGAGCTGAGGCCGCTTTTGAACGTCAACGACTCTTTCAAAAAAATCGTCGTCGTCAAGGAAAATGTCGCCCCCTCGCGAAATTCGCAAGGAATAGTCACCATCGGCCTCAGGAATTTCCTGCTCGACCCAGACAGTCTCGACTATTGAACAAGCTTTTCCCACGCTGAAAAAAGCGATCGTCCGCGGAATAATTCCGGCGTTTTAGCAACTCGTTACACTTTTTATAATAAAGCCATCCCCCTCGCACATTAAATGTAAACAAAAAATTTCCCGATATAATCCAAACCTAGTGTTTCATCAAAAAAGCAGCAGCCGTAAGGCTGCTGCTTTTCAGCAGATCAAATATCTATCAACTTTTATTTGAAAAGCACCTCGTTTAATTTTTGAGCGGCGTCTTCGCTGTCATAGTTCTGATC
>JAFYIM010000023.1 GCA_017538635.1 bacterium | reverse complement strand
GCGCTCCATCATCCTAACTAAGCTTCCTTTTGCCGTGCCGACGGAACCTATACAGGAAGCCAGGTGCGAGGAACTGGAGAAGAAGGGCGTGACGTCGTTCGCGCACTACTCCGTCCCGCAGGCCGTCATCAAGCTCAGACAGGGCTTCGGCAGATTGGTAAGAAGCAGCTCCGACTACGGGATAGTAACGATCTTAGACGACCGCATCCTTAGGAAAAGCTACGGAAAGACTTTCCTCGGCTCGCTTCCCGACTGCCAGAGATTCATCGGTCCCTTCAAGACCGTGCTTGACTCCGCGCAATATTTTCTTGAAAATATAAAAAAACAAAAATAAAAAACCACATGACGAGAGGTAAATTTATGAAAATTCGCATCGCCGCGCTCATATCGCTCCTTAGCATCTGCGCTTGCGCAGAATGCCAAACCATGACATCTCCCAACGGCAACGTCAAAGTCGAATTGGGAGACGGGGAAAAACTCACCTACGCTTTGAGCGTCAACGGCGAAAAGTCTTTTCTGTCCGGCGAACTCGGACTTGATTTCGAGGACCAAGCCTGGCCGGAGAAACTGGAGATCGTCGCGGTCCTTAGGGAAAAGATCGACGAAAAGTGGCAGCAGCCAATAGGCATCCAGAAGGAATATCACGATCTTTGCAATCAGTACACCGTGAAATTGAAAGCGGATTTCCCGAAGAGGGAAGTGGGGCTCGTTTTCCGTCTTTATGACGAAGGCTTGGCTTTCCGCTATACCATAACGCCCAATGATCCCGAGGAGGAGTACGTCGTCACGAAAGACAAGACGGACTACCTCTTTGACAAGGATTACGAATGCTGGTACGCCGACTACGGTTTCCGTACCTCCCAGGAAAAGGAATCCACCAAAGCGACCGTCAGCACGATCCCCAAGGGCTCCATCTGCGGCTGCCCGCTTCTCGTGAAAGGCGAAAATTTTGCTTTGGCTCTGACCGAGACGGACCTCAGGGACTGGGCCGGACTATATTTCGGCAACGGCGTGAAAATTGACGGCGAAAAACTCTATTCCAGCGGCAAGATGACAGGCCGTGACGAAGCCAAATCCTTCAAGCTTGACGTTAGCGGTAAGCAGGCCGTAACGCTTTGTCACTTTGTGGACGGCGACGTCAGCCACTGCCACGCCGACTGGGTTGGGCTAATACTTGTTGACGAAGCCGGCAAAAAAGTCCCCGTGACGGAAGAATTCATCGCCGCGCACGAGGAAGGCTGGGGCGAACTGGGCATCAATAAGAGCGTGGACGGCAATCCACTAAAGATAGGACAAAAGACTTTTAAATCTGGTTTCGGCAGCCACGCCAACGGTTATATCAAGCTTAAACTCGATGGGAAATACAAAGAGCTGAAAGGCCTTTGCGGCGTCGATGCGGAAAAGGCGGACCTTGGACATGCGACTTTTGAGATCTACGAAGAGAAGAAAGTAGAAGCGAAGCCTTATCTTTGCGCCATGCTTGCCCCGAGGCTCGACGGCAAGGGCCTTGTCCTGACGAAAGGCGAACGCCATTCGCCCTGGAGACTCGCTTTGATAGGCAAGAGCGAACTCAATCTCATAACGAACCAGATGATCTTGAACTGCGCTTCTCCCTGCGAACTCCCTGACACCAGTTGGATCAAGGCCGGGCGCTGCACCTGGAACTGGTGGTCCGATTGGAACAGAAACCTCTGCACGGAATCCATCAAGAAGGAAATAGACTTCGCTTCCCGCCACGGCTGGGAATACTCGACGGTTGACGATCCCTGGTACAGCCCGCAGATGGGCAGGGAAGGAAACAACGTCATGAAGGGCCAGGAAGGCAAAGTCGATCTCCCCGAGATCGCCCGCTTCGCCAAAGAGAAAGGTGTGAAGCTGATCCTCTGGATGCACTGGGCCGACATCGAAAGAATGATGGAGAAGGCCTTCGCTTATTACGAGGAGCTCGGCTCTATTGGCGGCATGAAGATCGACTTCATGGATAGGGACGACCAGGAGATGGTCAAGTGGTACGAGAAGACCGTCAAAGCGGCCGCCAAGCACCATCTGATCGTCAACTTCCACGGCTCTTACAAGCCCAGCGGCTTCGCCCGCATCTTCCCGAACCAGATCACAAGCGAAGGCGTAAAGGGCAATGAAGCGAGCAAATGGGGCGACAATATCAATCCCAAGAACCTGGCCTCTTACCCGTTCACCCGCTACATCCAGGGCCCGGCCGACCTGACGCCCGGCGGCTTCCTCAACAGGCAGCCCGAGAATTTCAAGCCGACCTCCCCGACGCAGGTCATCGGCACCAGGGCGCACGAGCTGGCCTTGTGCTTTGTTCTGCCGACGCCCCTCATCTGCCTCTGCGACAATCCCAAGAACTACGAAGGTCAGCCCGGCCTCGAATACCTTGACCAGCTGAAGGCGACCTGGGACGAGACGCTGCCCTTGCAAGGCAAGATCGGCGAATTCTACATCTGCGCCCGCAGGAACGGCGACGACTGGTACATCGGCATGATCGGCGACGACATGGCCCAGAAACATTCCGTGCCTTTGACGTTCCTAAAGGAAGGCGTGACCTACAAAGCCCAGATCTTCCGCGACAAAGAAGACAGCATCACCGACGCGTGCGCCATAGACATCGCGGAAGAGGAAGTGACGAAAGACACGACTCTCGAGATCAAGACCGTCCGCAACGGCGGTTACGTCGCGATCTTTAAACCGGTCAAAAAGTAACGATCATTTGCGGACTATCTCGAGATAGTTGACGACGTGATCAGATCCTCGGTAGCTGATCGTCTCAACTAATTCGATAGGCTTAAGGCCGGCTTTTTCCATGACTCTCCTGCTGGCAGGATTCTCCTGGAAATGGCCGGCCCTTATCTTTCTATACCCGATCCTGAAAAGCTCCTCTATGGCCGCTTTAAAGGCCTCCGTGGCGTATCCCAGACCCCAATGGCGGGAATGGATGGCGTAGCCGATCTCGATCTCGTCGCCTGATGCTGTCGTGTAGTTGAGAAATCCGACGAATTCCTTTTCGTTCGCGATGGCGTAAACGAAGTGCCCGGGCTTTTCTGAGGCGCTTTTGAAGCTGTTGAAGAGCTTAATTATTGCCTCTTCGTCCGGGAAATTCGGGATCATGTAAGTGGCGTAAATTTTGGGGTCGAGAAACATCTCCTTGACCGCGGGGTAATCCTCCTCCGCAAAGGGGCGGAGGGTGAGGCGTTTTGACTTTAATGTGAGGTTTCTTTCCAGCATAACGGATGTCATTTTCGCAATTTTGCTTTTGCTTGTCAAACCCGCATTTCAGGGGCTTCCGGCACCATTGAATCAAAGCCCTTTTTGTAGTATCATAATATATATGTATCTGGATATAATTTTACTGCTTTTACTCGTGCTCTGCATGACGATCGGCGTCATGCGCGGCGTGCTTTCGCCCCTCATAACCTTCTTTTCGCTCTTTCTGTCGATCTGGCTGGTCGTCTTGTTCCTCGACCCGTGCCTAGGGGAGCTTAAAGAGCTGACCCATCCCTGGGAAGGGAACTTCCTGGTGACGCTTTTGACTTCGAAGTTCGTGGCGGGGCTGCTTCTGATCCTCATCCTCTACTTCACCCTGACGTCTCTGGCGGAGTTTGTGAAGAGAAAACTTATGAACGCCCTGGACCTTAAGTTCAGCGACCGCTTTTTGGGCATGCTCTGCGGCGCGGCCGTAGGAATGTTCCTTTGCGTGATGCTCTGCGTGGGGTTGATCTGGTCGAGGACTTTTGTCGTTTCCCAGGCAAACGAAGAGGGCTTGGAAAAATACGACGCCATTCTGCAGTCCTCGCAGGGATACTCCGTTTCCCTTGCCGTGATCGACTGGACGGTCAGGAAATTCCCAAAGACCGCGACCATTCTGCCGGGCGGCCATATCTGGGGAATATCTTCCGCAAAGGAAGAGGAGGAGGAAGAGGAATACGACGAGGACGAAAGAGGCGTCTGGGGTCACTAGGATGAAAAAGAACATTATCGTGGTCATGGGCGGCTGGAGTCCGGAAGCGCCCATATCGATGAGATCCGGGCTGAACGTTTTCAGAACGCTCGACAGGAAAAAATACAATGTCAGGGCGGTCATTTTGAAAGAGGACCGCACGGCCTGCTTTTTAGGCGAAGACGAAGCGCCCACTGAAGCGGATTGGAGGGATCGTCCTTCCCAAAACATCGCGAAAGTTTTCACCGAGGTTTTGTCCTGGCCGGTTGACGCCGCGATGCTGGCTCTGCACGGCTGCGGCGGCGAGGACGGCTGCTTCCAGGGCTTCCTTTCGACGCTGGGCATTCCTTTCACGCACAGCGGCGTGACGGCCTCCGCGGTCGCGATGGAAAAGGATATCGCAAAACTTCTTTACGCCGCCGCCGGGATCAGGATCCCGAAGGGCGTTACAGTTTCCAGCAAAGAAGATCCGCTTGAGAAGATCAAAGCCGCCGGGCTCGAGTATCCCGTCATCGCGAAGCCCCTGGCTTCCGGTTCGAGCTTTGGACTCTGGCTCTTGAACAGCGAGCAGGAACTTAAGGAAAACGTTTTCTCCTTCTGGCTGAACGGAGGTCTTTATCTTTTCGAAGAATTTGTTAGAGGCCGCGAGTTCACTTGCGTCGTGGCGACCAAGGACGGCTCTCCTTTCGCCCTGCCGGTGACCGAGATCGTCAGCCATACGGGCGAGCTTTTCGATTACAAGGCGAAATACACCAAGGGCAAGAGCGAAGAGATCACGCCCGCCAGGATCAGCGACGCTCTGAGTTCCCACATAAGGGCGGCGGCGGAAGTCTGTCATAGGGCCCTGCGCTGCCAGGGCGTCTCGAGAACAGACTTCATCGTCAACGAGCGCGGCGACATCTACGCCCTGGAGACCAACACTATTCCCGGAATGTCCGAGGCTTCCATCCTGCCGAAGGCCGCCCTGGGCGCCGGGCTTACTTTTTCGGAAATACTGGACGGCATGCTTACTGAAGCGATGTCGTCCGAAAATAAATAACCTTTCGAGGCAATTATGCTTGACATCAAATTCATTAGGGAAAACTACGAAGAGGTGC
>JAFYIM010000324.1 GCA_017538635.1 bacterium | reverse complement strand
TTCATCTCCGATCTTTACAGCCACTTTTATTCGCTCTTGTAACTGGTGTCGGGGGTGTATTCCGGAACGATCTTGCAGAGTTCGCTCCTGGTCTCGGCTTCGTTGCCGAAGGCCGCCGCGTCGATGAGCTCGAGGATCTTTTCTTTCAGCTCTTCGTAGTCTTCCGGGTTGGTCCTGGTGACCATGATCTTCTTCATCCTGGTCGGCTGTTCGCTGCCGTCATAGACGAGCTGCTCGTGCATCTTTTCGCCGGGCCTCAAGCCGGTGAAGACGATCTGAATGTCGGTCCCTGGGCGTTTGCCCATGAGCCTTATGAGCTGGTTGGCAAGATCGACGATCTTGACAGGCTCGCCCATGTTTAGGATGAAGATCTCGCCGCCCGTTCCGATGGTCGCGGCTTCCAGGACGAGCTGGGCCGCTTCGGGAATGAGCATGAAGTAGCGCGTCATGTCAGGGTGAGTGACGGTGACGGGACCGCCTTTGATGATCTGCTCGCGGAAGAGGGGAAGGACGCTGCCGGAGGAACCGAGGACGTTGCCGAACCTGACGGAGATGAATCTGGTCGAGCTGATGGTGTTGAGACTCTGGACGAATTTCTCCGCGACTCTCTTCGTGGCGCCCATGATGGAGCTCGGCTTGACGGCCTTGTCAGTCGAGATCTGTATGAACTCCTCACAGCCGGCTTTGTCGGCGGCCAGGGCAATTTGCAAGGTTCCCTTGACGTTGTTCAAAACGGCTTCCAGAGGGTTCAGCTCCATAATGGGAACGTGCTTGTAGGCCGCGGCGTGGAAGACGATCTGGGGATGGTGCTTTTTGAATATGGAATCAAGTCTTGCCTCGTTCTTGATGTCTGCGATATAGGGGGAGATCTTTAGTTCCGGGAATTTGGCTTTCAGTTCGCGGTCGATCTGGTAGAGGTTGAATTCGCAGAGTTCCAGGAGAATCAGCTCTTCGGGTTTGAAGAGCGCAATCTGCCGGCACATTTCGGATCCTATTGAGCCGCCGGCGCCGGTGACGAGTATGCGTTTGCCTTTTATCTTGTTCTTGATGGCGGGCAGATCCAGTTCCACCGGGTCACGGCGCAAAACGTCAAGAATATCGACTTCCCTGAGGTCTGAGATGGTGACCTTGCCATCCACGATGTCGTTGACGGAGGGGAGCGTTTTGTATTTTATTTTCAAGGCATTGCAGGTTTCCGCCACTTCTTTTATGGCGTGTCCGGAAGCGGAGGGAATAGCGATGAAGACTTCCTCCGCGAAGGTCGTGTGGACAATTGTTTCAAGCTGTGTTCTGGTGCCCAGGACGGGAACGCCCTGGATCAGCATTCCTTGCTTCTTGGGATCGTCGTCGATGAAGCCGCAGACCTCGTATTTCGGCAGATTGGCGTTGATCTCCCTAAGCAACATGACGCCCGCGTCGCCGGCGCCGACGATGAGGACGTTCTTCCTGCCGGTCATGCGCCAGGCCAAGAATTCCTTTTTAAGCCGCATGGAGAAGCGCATGGTCGTGACGAGGACCGTGGCGATCACCATATCGCCCAGGAAAATATAGACGGAAAAGTTGAAGGGCTTAGTGGGGATCTTGCTGACAATTATGGTGACGATGCAGGCGATCAGTGTGCTGACTGAAACGGCTTTGGCGATGTTGATGGCGTCGTGCAGCCCGGCGTAGCGCCAGCCGCTTCGGTAGAGCGAAAAGCAGGCGAAGACAATGAGCCTCACCGCTATGATGATTGGGATGCAGTAGCACAGCATCTCATAGTAATTGGCGAACGGTTTCTCAGCAGAGCGGGAGTGGACGAA
This sequence comes from bacterium, assembly GCA_017538635.1. The sequence continues at coordinate 9,319 of JAFYIM010000324.1, read as the reverse complement.
GGTCATTATGAGGAAACTAACTGCGCAAAGCAGGGCGTCGCTGATGACCATCAGCCAGATAAGGGTTCCGCGGTCGGGGTTTTTCAAAAAGTTGAGCTTCATGTTCTTACTTTTTTAGGCGGTACAGTTTCAGTTCAAATTTTTTATCTACGGGTTCCAGGGAATCGATGTATTCCAGTTTATCTTCAATGGGCAGGAAGGCTGGTGTATGGTCGGTATCACGGAAGTTGACGAGCAGAAAGGCGTTGTCATTTTTGGCCAGTTGCTCCAAAAGTTCTTCGGAAGTCTGCGAGGCCCAAATTTTGTGCTTCGCGCCGGCGTAATATGAAAGCTGCATCAGACCGTTCGGCTCTATTAGGATGGCCTTTTCAGGCAGTATATTTTTGGCTGCCAGCTGTTTCCCATAGAGCTTGAGGGGAAGGCGATGCCTTTCAAGCGGGCGGAAGGCCTTGTAGGTCAGCATGAGGAAAGCCGCCGCAAGACAGAAAGCCAGCAACAATTTCTGCCAGCCTTTCTCGACTCTCAGGTAAGTGGTAAAAAGTCCCATGTAAACGGAGAGCACAAAGACCGGCAGAACTATGTGTCTGTTGCTGACCGCGAATTTCGTGGAGACGTAGCGGTAGAAGACGGCGCCCATGATCACTATCAAAGCGAGCGACAGTACGTTTATGGGAGCGCAGAGCCTAAGGGGCTTTTTCGTCACCAGGTAGTAGAGCGCGATAACAAGGAGCGCCAATCCCACCGGGTGCAGCGTCTTCCAGGTCTTATAGAGGATCTCGTAGCCGAACAAAGCTCTTTGGTGGTCCCAGGCCAGGTGCTGGAAAGCGTACCTGGTTCTGGCCATCGGGATAGGTTTGCCTCGGGAGTCGTAGATCTCGGCGGAGGGTTTCAGAGGATCGGCCACGTCGTATTTTTCCTCACCCATTCCCTGGGCGGAGAAGATCTTGTCGAGCCTGGCGAAATCCCACTGGCCCTTCACAACCCTGACGGCGCTGAACAATACCACGACCGAAACGACGAGAACTGCTGCGCAGACGAAGAAAATTTTAAACCTGGTCTTGAAATGATTGTCGCGTCCTCTCTCGTAATGTGCCAAAAAGAACGTTGTGAATGCAGCAAAAAGAAGCGCCAACATCTCAAGCCTGATAAGGAGCGCCAGGAAAATGAAGACAAGGCTCAAGGCCAGCTTCTTGTAATTCCAGTCCTTGGGCTCTTCTTTTTCCAGTCCGGTCAAAAGGAAATAGACCGCCCAAAGCCCGAAGCAGATCGCGGAGGCTTCCCTCAAAACTTGGCAGGAAACCTCGGTGAAGATAGGGTGCCAAGCGATATAGAAACCTGTGACGAGGGCCGGCAGTTTCCCGAAGATCCGCTTTGCCAGAAGATAGATTGGGATGAGCGCCAAAATACCGAAGAAGAAGTTTATCACTAAAACGGAATCTTCTGCGGAAAGCGCGCCGCCGGAAATTTTCTGGACGAAAGCTGCAAAGATTGGGAAGAGGTTGAAGGGATAAGCTTTTGAAAAGGCGCCTTTCAGGCCCAGTTCGTGTATCCGCCCTATCAACCGCACATAAAGGACCCCGTCATTGACGATGACGTAATCCCTTATCAGGAGGAGATAGATCCTGACGAAAACCGCGAGCCCAAGCGTTACGGCGAGCCCGTGCTCCGCCAGGAGCTTCAGAAATTTGACGCCTTTACTTTCGCTCATCAGGCCGGGTTTTCCTTAAGCCATTTTTTGATCTCAGAGACCACGATCTTCTGGTCCTCTTCCTTTAGCTTGTTGAAGAAGGGGATGGACATAGAATGATCGCCCATGTATTCCGTCACAGGCAGGTCTCCGCGCTTCCAGCCGTACTCCTTCTGGTAGAAGGGCTGCAGATGGATGGGGGAGAAGTACTGGTTGCAGCCGATGCCCAGGGAGCGCAGGTGCGTTATTAGCTCGTTGCGCTGGTCGCCGGTGTAAGCTTTGGGCAGCTGGATGACGTAAACGAACCAGCTTCTTCTCAAGTTTTCGGGGTCCGGGCAGGGGAGGACTATTTCGGGGATCTCTTCCGTGAAAAGCTTCGTGTAGCGTGCGGCCACTTCCGCGCGTTTCGGCAGTATTTCGCCCAAGCGCGAGACCTGGACGGTGCCCAGGGCGCAGCTCATGTCGCTGAGCCTGTAGTTGTAGCCAAGTCTTGCGTGCGCAAGCCAGCCCATGCCGGCGTCTCTGCCCTGGTTGCGCATAGAGACGCAGAGGCGGGCGATCTCGTCATTATCGGTTATGATGATGCCGCCTTCGCCTGTCGTTATCTGCTTGTTGGGATAGAAAGCGTAGAGGCCGCAGTCGCCGAAGGTGCCGGCCATTTTCCAACTGTCTCCGTCCTTGATCATGGCGCCGATGGCTTCGCAGGCGTCCTCGATGACGGCGAGGTTGTGCTTTTTGGCCACTTCCATGACTTTCACCATATCGACCGGCATGCCGAAAGCGTGCACCGCCACGATGGCTTTGGTCTTCTCGGTGATGGCGCCTTCTATTTTATCAATATCGAAGTTCATGTTGACGGGATCGATGTCGATGAAGACGGGCTTGGCGCCCTCGAAGATGACGCAGTTGGAGGAGGCGATGAAGGAGAAGGAAGTCGTGATGACTTCGTCGCCGGGCTTCAGGCCCAGGGCTCGCACCGTCAGGTGCAGGCCGCTTGTGCCGGAGTTGACGGCCACGCCGTACTTGGAGCCGCAGTAGTCCGTGATGGCTTTCTCAAATTCGGGAAGCTTCGGCCCTAAGCACAGCGTTCCGGTCTTCATGACGTCCGTTACGGCCTGGATCTCTCTTTCCGTAATGTCGGGGGAAGAGAGGGGAATGTGATATTTCGTTTCGCTCATTATTTTAGATTACAAAAGAGGTTTTCTTATCGACGGCCAGGATCGTTTCGGTCATCAGGGCGATGGCGGATTCCACGTCCTTCATATCGAAGAGTTCCACAGGCGTGTGCATATAGCGGTTGGGGATGGAGATCAGCTGGCAGGCTACGCCGCCGCTTGAGAGCTGCATGGCGTTGGCGTCGGTGCCGGTGCCGCGGCAGGCCGCGTCGCGCTGGAAAGCGATCTTCTTTTTACCAGCGGTCTTCACGACGAGGTCGAAAAGCTTCGGGTTGATGTTCGGGCCTCTCGTCACGACGGCGCCTTTGCCCATCGTAACGTCGCCCACAACGTCTTTGCCCACACCCGGCATCAGGCAGTGGCAGACGTCCACCGCGAAGCCGAACTCAGGCTTGATGCTGCCGGCGGCCGTCACGGCGCCTCTTAAACCGATCTCTTCCTGGACGGTCGCGACCGCATAGACCGCGAGGTCGCCGAGGTCTTTGCCTTTCAGATTTCTCAAAACTTCGCCGACGATGAAGGCGCCGATCCTGTCGTCCACGCCGCGGCCGACGTAAACGTCGTGGGCCAGTTTCTCAAGCGTGTAGCCGTAGGTTATGGGGTCGCCTATCTCGACGGCGGCTTTCAGTTCCTCTTCATCGTAGATGCCGGTGTCGATCCACATGTCGCGGAATTCGGTGGTCTTCTTTCTTTCGTCCGCGGACATGAGGTGGATGGCCTTCTTGCCGATGACGCCGGGCAGGGGCCCTTTGGCGGTGTGGATGATGACGCGGCGGCCGGGGATTATGTTCGTGTCGAAGCCGCCCAGAGGCTGGAACTTGATGACGCCGTCGCAGATAGACTGCACCTGGAAGCCGATCTCGTCGATATGGCCGGCCAGCATGACTTTCCTTTTGCCTTTCTCGTTCAAAACGGCGAAGCTGTTGCCGTGCGTGTCGCCGTAAACTTTGTCGGCCACGCCTTTCATTTCGGCGCGCCAAATGTTCCTGGCGCCGTCTTCATAGCCGGTGGGGCTGGGAGCGTTCAACATTTTTTCCAGATAGGTCATGCTTGATTTTTTCATTTTTCTTCTCTTTTGGTTATGTTTGAAATATAAAGATCGTAGATGTCGAATAAAGATTTGGAGACCACCCTTGTGTCGGCGCAGGTGGTGATGAAATTAGTGTCGCCGAAGTAGCGGGGGACGATGTGCATGTGCAGATGCTCGGCTATGCCGGCCCCGGCGATCTTGCCCATATTGATGCCGATGTTGAGGCCGCCCGCGCCCACGCTCTTTTTGACTATACCCTGCCACTTCCTTAAAAGTGCGAAGAACTCCTCGTAAGTCTCGTCGTCGAGTTCATCGATAGTCTCCACGTGCGTATAGGGGAGTATGAGGACGTGCCCCGGCGTATAGGGGTAGGTGTTCATCGTAACGAAGCACTTTTTTCCCCTCTCCAAGAGCAAGTTGTCGCGGTCGGAGGAGGGGGGAGCTTTAACTTTGGCGCAGAAAACGCATTCCCCGTCCTTCCTGGGCCCGGAGATATAAGCGCTTCGCCAGGGAGCCCAGACTTCGCCCACCTTTCTCATGGACTTTTCCAGCTCCGAATTAAGTTCTTTCTCAATATCCATAATTAATTCTATATTTTACCATAATTCGTTTGGCGTTAGATGTTGACAGGGATGGTAAGATGGAAGTGATAGGTTTTGGCCTATTAAATTTTGGAGTGTGTGATATGTCAGAAACAGTATTGAACGTGAACGCGCCGCCCAAGGATCACGTTATGGTCCTTGACGGCCAGGGTTGGGTCGGCCTTGTAGAAATGATGGGAAGCGAGACGACGATCGTCAACGCCGCCAGAGTCTCATTCGGGAAATTCGTCTCCGAGATCACGGAGCGCGACATCATCCTGATGAAGTACCTCTTGGAGAACCGCCACACGAGCCCTCTTGAGCACGTGGTCTTCTCCTTCATCGTCCACTGTCCGCTCTTCGTTAGAAGCCAGTGGCACCGCCACCGCACCTGGTCCTACAACGAGATCAGCCGCCGCTACACGGAGACCGACATCGAGTTCTACGTGCCGCCCATGGTCAGGTCGCAGAGCGAGAACAACCGCCAGGCTTCCCTTGACACCATGTCTCCTGAAGCTCAAAATGAAGCGAGGGAAATGATCAGAGCCGCCAATGAGCAGAGCTTGAAGGAATACGAGGCCTTGCTTAAAAAGGGCGTCTGCCGCGAGCAGGCCAGGGGAGTTTTGACGCAGAACGTCATGACGACCTTCTGGGCGACCGTCGATCTGCACAACCTGGCGCACTTCCTGGAAATAAGGGACCACGCCGGCGCGCAGTGGGAGATGGTCCAGTACGCCAGGGCCATAAAACAGCTTATAAAACCGAAACTACCGCACGTGGCGGAGATAATGCACTGGTGAAACAAAGCCGGAAAATAAAAAAAACCATCCCCTCGGGATGGAATTTGGTGGAGAATACCGGGTTCGAACCGGTGACCTCTTGCATGCCATGCAAGCGCTCTACCAACTGAGCTAATTCCCCACGGAAAACGACGACAATAATACTACAAAGAGGAGTAAAAGTCAAATGCCAGTTTTCTATCCTATGAAGTTCTCGCCCGTTTACAGGGCCAAGACCTGGGGCGGCCGCTGCCTCACGCGTTTCTTCAACCGTCCGACGCCCGCCGTCTCTCCGGTCGGCGAATCCGCCGAGATAATAGACATGCCCGGCATGACCAGTTCGGTCGCGGAAGGCCCTATGGCCGGCATGACCCTCACTGAGCTCTGCAAGGATTATCCCCAGGAGATCTACGGCCGCCAGGCCAGCCAGTACCAGTACACCGGATTCCCGGTGGTCTTCAAGTACATCAACGCCGAGGAAGCCCTCTCCATCCAGGTGCACCCCGACGACCGCTACGCGATGAAGTACGAGAACGCCAACGGCAAATTCGAAGCCTGGTACATCGTGGACGCCAAGCCGAACGCCAGGATCTCAAGAAGCTTCAAGCCCGGTGTCACCGCCGAAAAGGCCAAGAAAGCCATCAGGGAAGGCCGCGCCGAGGAAGTCATCCACTCCTACCCCGTTGAGAAAGGCCAGTCCATCATCGTTCCTCCCGGCACCATTCACGGCATCGGCAGGGGCTTGATCGTCGCCGAAGTCGCGCAGAATTCCGACATCACCTACCGCGCCTACGACTACAACAGAACTCCCGCCAAAGGCGAGAAGCGCCCCCTTCAGATCGAAAAAGTCCTGGACGTTCTGAAGTTCCAGGATCAAAACGATTTCGTCAAGGAAGTGAAACTGAACAGCCTCTGCTCGAAGATCTGCCTGAACGACTGCTTCTCTCTCTACAAGTATTCCTTCAGGGAGCCCATCCATGACTACACTTACAACCAGTTCAGGCTTTTGTGCAACGTGGAAGGTCACGGCACCATCATCTCCCCGGACAGCCTCTTCGAGGACATCGAGTTCCATCCAGGCGACACGATTCTCATCCCGGCCTGCCTCTACGACTTCAGCCTTGTCCCCGCCACCCACTGCGTCATGCTGGAAGTCTTCGGCGGCAAATTCGACAAGAACGAGGACCGCAAGCAAGCGATGACCCCCCACCCCCAGGGCCAGTTCTAAAAAGCAAAATAAAAGCTTATCTAATTTATCGGACGGTATATACCGTCCGATTTTTTTTTTGATATATAGTTGAATTATTGGTTAAAATATTGTAGAATAGGAGCATGAATAAAATCCTGTTATTTCTTTTCTTTTTGTTTGCCAGTTTTAGATGCTACCCAAATATAGATATTGTAAACGGTGTCTGGATGGTATCTTCCATGGTTACAGGAAGCGTTGCTTGGTCTGAGCATTTTTTAGAAATAGAAAATTTAGCCAAAGACAATAAATGGGATGCAGCGTCAAAGTTGGCAAAAGAGTATCAAAAATTACCAGATTCTACAAATGGTTTTTTGATAAACGGAGAGCCATACAGCATTGTTCTAGACGGATTAAATATTGCTTACAGAGTTAAAGCTGGTGAAAGGCAAGGAACAGTAAAAATCATTTCAAGAGCCTTTATGGATAGAAATTATTCTTTATCAAAAGGAAGAATATTCTATTCATACAAATACATAAGCCAAAGGTATCGCAAAGCTTGTTTAAACAACAACAAAGAATATTTTGCTGCTTGTAAAGAGATCGTAAATTATGATCCGTACGACAAGGCGCAGATCCTTCATCTTGTTAACTGGGTAGCCGCACATCAGGAATATTCTGGTAAATTGTTGGATTTTATACAAGAATTGCAATCGCGAAATGTGATGCTATCACCTGAGATTTATTTAAATTTGATTAAAACTATAACTTTGTCAAACAAGGATAGAGCTAGTAAACTTATTCGCTGGATAGAATTGAACCAAGCCACTCGCAACAATTATCTTTTGGATGCTATCGATGCGCTGGTTTCATCAACGGATGATGCAGATAATGAGACTCTTGACAGCACTCACAAATGTTTGTTGAACCTTGCTCTGCGCCAAGGACCTGATAGTTCGCGTACTATAGTGACAGCAAAAGCAATGAAGGCAAGTCGAATTATAGAGGAAAGATTGGTAAAAGAGGGGAGCAACATCAAAAAACATATGAATAAAGAGGCAAATAACTCATTGTATTTAAAAGTATCAGAGCTGTCAGGAAACAATATCAATTGGAATGCTCTCAGGAGGAATTTATCTTACTTGTGGGGCCTAGAGCACAATCAACGTTTCGACAATACAATTTCTTTGAATGACTTGATAGATTCTCTCGATTTGATCGAAGAATTGAAAATCAGGTTAAGCGATAGTGAAGATAAATTGACAGACATAGATAAATATTCGAAACTACACTTGGTTCCGGGCGTATCAGGACAATTATATTGGGTTGCCGAAAAACTTTATTGGAAAGGAGAATATGAAAAATGTTTTAATGCGCTCAAATTTTTTCTCTTGCCAGAAAACAAGGACGGTTTTACGATAGGAGCCGCGCATTTTTATTTAGGAAGGATGCTAAAGCAATTGCCAAGCAGGCGACTTAACAATCTTCCTCGTGAAGATGCCTTAAAACAATCCCTCGAGCATTTGCTTGTTGTGCATACATATCCAACATGTTTAACTTATATTTCTTACTCGTATATAATGGCTGCTGAGGATTTAAATGATTTGGATCATCCGGAGCAAGCTTTGGCTTTGTGCATGGTTGATGTACCAAGTATAGATTACGCTTATGTCAAAACCAGACGTCACGAGAATGCCGCTAACTATTGCCTTACGTTAGGAGACAAGGTTTCTTGTTTAAAACATCTTCAGGAAATGGTCAAATACGCTGGGCATAAAAAAGACGATGAAGTTGGCCGCTATTTCGAAAAGCTTGGCTTTTCACAAAAAGTTTGGGATGATTTTGCTACCAATTTCTTTTCTTTAGCCGATAAACATTTGGCGATTGAAAAAGCGATGAGTACGGATTGCCCTGTTGGCAGCGAGCTTTTATTATCCGCTTTAACTCACTCATGGCCATCTTTGGATGATATACCGTTGGCTATGGCAACAAACAGAGTATTGAACAACAACGTTAACTTAACGAAAAAATAATATGAGATTCGTAAAGTCGTTCCTATTTTTTTTAATAATGATCTATAGTGGCTGTTTGTTTGCCAACGATCCTAATGACGCTTATATTTCTGGCCCTACCTGAGTTATGGCCGGGTTACAAAATGTCAGATACACTTTAAATAATTTCGACTACAACGACTATATTTATTGTGTTTGGTATTTTGAAGATACAGTTTCACATATTATTACCTCTAATGTTGTATATACTGGTCGAATAACCACAACTTTTGATATGCCCATTGCTCAAACAGCCATTTTAATTGACGTAGAAGTATATTATGTTGATAAGAATTTGAATCAAATCGTTATGCAGGATTATGTGATTGGAGTAACCACATTTTTTATGACTATTAGTATTATCAGCAGAAAGGGTCTAGATGGGAATTATTACAACAATCTGAATGATAGCGCTCCTATTCACTACAATATTGATAATGATGTTGAATCCACTAATGGCGACTATCATCATATTAATCCATCTGGAATAGCTGATGATGATCTTTTGCCTCTTTCTTTCCAACTAGATCCGCCTAATGTTTATACGGGTGATAATAGTTTTCTGGAAGTTGGTGTGTCTGGCGCTAATTTAAAATTATGGTCGAACCAAAAGAAAAGCGGCTTGTTCGTTAAAAGCAACCATAATTTTGTGCGTTACGGTCCAGATTTATATTGTATTTCTTTAGTCACTTTTTACGCCGAAGCTTGTTCCTTGGGAGCGTCCAGCGTAAATGTCTATATAAATGGCGGACAAATTGGCAGCATATCTTATAATGCTTATGCTGTAACTGATGGAACTCAACCTACAAAATTAGAAAAACAAACTTTAG
>JAFYIM010000323.1 GCA_017538635.1 bacterium | reverse complement strand
TGGAAGGGTGAGTGCGGGGAATTTATCGACCTCAACGTCATCTCCAGCATCGGAGCGGATAAAAAATACCTGAGGGAAGTGACGTTCGCCGGGAAGACCTCTTTCATAAATGAAGAGATGACCGGAGAGGCGCTCTCGCCGGTCGATACGATAAATCAATTCAGGATCTACGGCTCCAAGGACAACGACAGAGTCGAGATCTCGAAACTGAGGATCGAACTCGGGCCCCAGATCCCCGAGCCTGGCCTCGTCGCAATGATGGTTCTGGCTTCCGTGCTGCTCCTGAGAAAGAGAGCATAATTTGCAATTAATATCATTAAGGAAACATATGAAAAAAGTACTTCTGCTTTTGGCGCTCTGCGCGCTTTTTTCCGCCTGCGGGAAAAAGGATAATTCGCCTATCGTCGTGGACAATTTCAAAGACGGCGAAAGGATAACTTATCCCGTGCCGCTGTTCCGCGGACATTGCCCCTCTGACATCGTTGAAGTAACGGTCCTGAACAAAACTACGGGAGAGTCGCTGCAGTGCCCGGCTTACAAGGGACGCTTCAAAGGCTGGACCAAGCTTAAATTTGGCAAGAACGACATCGAGATCAAGAGCGGGGAAACAGTCTGCAATATTACTCTGAATTACGAACGCCCGAAGACGGATTACCTCTACCAGGCTTATTATCTGGTGGACAACACCGGCGACAGGAAATATCTCTCGAATCTTGACAACGATCCCCAGGAAGAGGATCCTGATCTCTGGCTGAAGAAGTACCGCACGTCTCTGGAACTTCTGCAGTCCTACAGCGCCGACAGTTTGGTCAGGAACGGTTACCCGAGGAAGACCTTCAGCTTCTATCTGAATAAGGACGGCGAAATAGACGTGCAGATCATCACGAGCAAATATTCCAGAGCGGAGATCAACGAATGGCGCCGTTTGAACGACGACTTCAACGAAGACAAGCTTTACGAAGAGTTTTTGCGCACGGTGGGGAAAGGCAATGAAGGCAAGGGCAACCGCCACATCACGGGGCTTTGCAACACGCAGATGCTAAGGAACGGAAAATTGTCCGGCAACACGGCCCTGGGCGGCCAGCTCCTCGGTCAGTTCGGCGCCAACGGCCTCTATGGCTGGCCAAGTTCGCTTTCCGACGTGGTCCAGGCTTTCACTAACAACACGCCGATCACTTCACCGAACAACGACTCTATTTGGAGGGACGTCCAGTGGGGTCATGTGGCCACGACCTTGGGCGCTTACCAGCATGAACTCGGGCACAGCTTCGGGTTGCCTCACATCGAGGGACCTGGCATCATGGCCAGAGCCGGCGACCACATCAACAGGATCTTCACTTTCTATGAGACGCCGACCGCGCGCTGCCCCACGAACTATTATTTCACGGAGGAAGAGGAATATTGCTGGAACAAGCCGGAAACGGCCTGGCTGAATGTTTCTCCCTTCTTCAACGAGGTGAAGGGAACGGTCAGCGAGAAAGGACCCGTCATCACTTTGGAAGATGACAGGGAGACCATTAAGATCGAAGCCGAGAACGGTCTGGTCTGGTACACCATAACCGACCCGTTTTTCGTCTGCTCCCTCGACCAGACGCATTACTATCCCGCTCCCTATACGGAAAAGGTCGCGAAGATCAACATCAATGAAGCCTTGAAACTCTATGGCAAGGGCATGGTGCAGATCGACGCCATAGATTCCTACGGCAATTACAGCACCGTCAATCTGACGGCGCCCGTTCCTTCCGCTTCCAGCAGGAAATATGATTTCAGCGATTTCGAACTGGGCAAGGTCGACAAGCAGTTTGGTCTGATGCCGCTTGATAGCGACACTCAGGGAGACATAGTGGAAGATCCCGAGGAGGGCAAAGTCCTCTGGTCCCGCACGGCCGGCAGCGGCGTCATGGCGCCCATGGCGCTTCGGCCTGAAGATAAGGACGCCAAGACTCTGGAATTCAGGGTCAGGCTGAAACCAAGCCTCGGCAACACTTATTTCGACGTCAAGGATATCAGCGGCAACTCGCTCTTTTACGTCCATGTGACCGAAGAAGGCAAGATGGAGCTCTGCAGCGAAGAGAAAACGACCACTACCAAGGCCAAGATCGACGAGTCTTGGCAGGACTGGATCTTCGTAATCAATCTGCAGAAGCAGATGCTGACCAGAGTCATAGTGAACGGCAAAGCTTACATCCTCAGCAATTTCTTAATTGGCGGCAACGGGATGTGCGAATGCTTTTGGCTCAAGGACGTCGGCGAGAAGGGTTCCTTCTTCAAGAACTGCAGCGGCACGTATATTCAAAAATGAAAAACATCTTCTTGATCAGCGGCGCGGCTTTGCTTTTTTTGGGCTGCGCCGCAACAAACGAAAGAGTTTACAGCAAGAGTCATGTGCTCTTAAGCGAACCTTTGGCGATGGAGGTTTACGCTCCCAAGGGCGGAAAGCCGAAGTTCGCCCGCAATGAGACCTACGCTGGGAAAGAGCTCGTGAACGGCGGCACGACTTTTGAAAGAGGGCTTTCCGTGACCGGCGACGCGATCCTTGTCTATGCCCTGAACGAGGACAAGACGACTTTGGAAACGTGCGTCTGCATGGACGAGAGCTCGCCGAAGGAAGCGAAGGCAAACGTCAAGATCAAAGGCAATGGAAAGACTATTTGGGAAGAGGATCTCAAGAAGAGCTCTTTCTTTGAAGTAAAGCAGGTCTTCAAGGGTGCCGAGAACATAATGATCGAAGTGACTGGAGATCCTGATGCTGTCGTGGATCTCCTTGAGCCGAAATTAGAGGGCGGCGTCAAGCTTAGGGAGACTCTGATCTTTGGCCGCACCAATTACGCCGCGCAGTGCAAGCTGGACAACTTCCAGCCCTTCCCTACGGAAAACAAGAAAGGCGTTACGGTCTTCTGCCGGCCGAGCTACCTTGACTACGGACCGGTCATCGGCGCCAGCAACGCTTACGCCTGCGTCATGATCGCGCCGAACCATCACGGCATGCTTGTGCATTACGGCCCCGACAGTCAGCACACTTTCGGCGGGACTGTCCAAGCTTTCCTGCAGCCGGAAGAGGAGATCGTTCCGACCAGGAAGTACGGCGCCGTGGTCGCCGACACCAAGAATTGGAAATGGCGGGTGGAAGAAGACGGCGCCATCAGAGTTTTGGCAGCTCCCGATCTTCTTAACGGCGTCAGAAGGATGATAGTTTACCGCCTGGATTCGAGGAGCGGCGAACTGACGATCGACGCGATGTCGAAGAACATCACGAACCACGACGTCATTTCCTGCCTGTCTTTGGTGACGCGCTTCCCGGAAGGGTATCCCGTCGCGATCCCTGCGGAGAAGGCACGCCCAGGGTATTCCTTGGTGAAGGGTTCCGACGAAGGGATCGTCGCCAAGGACGGAGTGGTGGTCATAAATCAGCTGGAAGACTGGTATCCTTTGAAGGGGCCGCAAAAACTTTTGCAGAAGGAGAGCGGGGACTTCCTGCTCATCCAGAAGAACGGCTACTTTCAGTCCCAGTCCCAGGCGCCCAAGGGCGGAAGGTACCCCTACGACGGGCTTAAGCTCGGACTCTATAACTCTAAGAGCGGGGTACTTGTGACCCAATATGGGGAGAAACTGAAAATGTCGAAAAGCCAGACGCTGCACCTGAGAATCAAGCTTGACCTGGTCGGTTCCTAAGCTCCTTGACTTCCCAAATGACATCTGGTAGAATGTGTCTAGTCAATTTTTATCTATATCTATAACGCCTCCGTGCCTTCGGACACGGTGGAAAAACCTCAACAACAAAACAAGTAGGAAGGAATACTATGAAGAAACTCATGACCCTCTTAGTCCTGGTCGCTTTTGTTGGCGTTGCGTTCGCTGAACCCGAACTGCAGTGCAACGACGGCTCCTGCGGTGCTACGCAGGTCGCTGTTAACTACAAGTGCGTCGAAAAACCGCAGTGCAAACCCTATGCGCTCAACGTCGTTTCTTGT
>JAFYIM010000322.1 GCA_017538635.1 bacterium | reverse complement strand
CCGAATCCATTCCTTTCAACTGCATGGACTCCGACTTTTTGGGCGGCACCGGCTGGTGTCATGAGGACGGCCACACCATGGGCGGCCGCCACTACATCGACACCTATGCGGAAAACAATCGCAGCAGCCTTTTCGACCACAGCTTCGGCTGCCACAATACGCCTCCCGGGGCGCCCAGGGAATACGGCTCCGTCATGGCCCGTTCCGCCGGCCTCTTCAACTATTATTCCTCCACCAACATCTACTACGACGGCGTTCCGATCAGCACCAACGCTAAGTGCCGCGTGGCTGACACCTGGACGAAGATCAGGCGCTACGCCGCCAGATACCGCTGCACCCCTGTCGTTCCCGACGTGGACGGACTGGTGTGCAACGAAGAGTTCGAGTATCCGCTGGGCATGGGGCTGATGTGGCAGGAAGGCGGCGAAGGCTTCTGCACTCCCTGGGAGAACTGCAACACCAATATTTTCCAGACGGTTGCCGACACTTTTGGGAGGGAAGGCTTCCATCGGGGCGGCGTCTTGAGGATAAATAACGACAACGCCGGCTCCGAATCGGCCAGGCGTTTTATTTTCTGGGGTCGCAACATTAACGGCGACTACCATTACAGCAGAACGAATTTCTGGCTGAAGAGCACCTTGAAGATCAAGAGCGACAAAATATTCTACATTTATCTGGGCAATTTCTATCTCCGTTTCAACGACAACAAGATCAGGGTCAACGGCGGGATCTCTGCCATTACTTATGATTATGACGTGCCCTTCAGCGTATTGGTCCATTTTGAAATGGGGGAAACTGATACTACCGTCAGCGTTTGGAAAGATTACGAAGGCATAAGCGAGCCCGATCCTTCCAGCGCCGATTTTACCGTGGATGTGAGCAACGTCAGTTACTTCAGCAATTACCGTTATCTGACGCTTTACAGCATGAACGACTTCAAGGGCGAACTGGATGATCTGAGGATCGGCTTCACTTATGCCTCACTGAATCCGCCGGAAAGACCCATGAATTTCCAGATCGTTCCTGGCGGCTATACCAATGACTTCATCAGGATGGTCTGGCGCAACGTCACCGAGCCCGAATCCTTCGATATCCTGAGATCCACGGTCAACGATCCCGCGTCCGCGACCAGTATTGCCAATTTAGGCGGCGGCACCGCCAGTTTCAAGGACGTCAATGTAACACCCGGCGTCACTTATTACTACTGGCTGAAAGCCAACTACACCGACCACGAGTTCACGACGCTTGTGAGAAAAGGCGTTGCGGGAACGCCCGTGGATACGGTGGAAGCCAACGGCGAATACACTATCGGCCAGGGACAAATTGCGCATCTCACCGCCAAAGGCACCACGGGCTTTCTGCCCATGATCCGCTGGACGGTCGGGACTTTCGACACGGTCTTCCTTACCAACCACTACGACTATGCCTTCAACGAAAGGATCATCATGACGCCGGGCGATTACCCGGTCAAGATCGAAGTGACGGAGCAGGAAGTTCAGACCGACATTCTGGAAGACACGACCGTACTTCACGTCACCAACAGTTATCCGCACGTGACTTTCGAATGCGAGACGGCGGAAAAGATGGCCGGCAAGCAGTTGATCTTCCACGCCTATCCCACGGACCCAGGCACCAACGACATTCTGACCGTCAGATGGCGCTTCGCTCCCGAGACGGAATGGAGCCCCTGGACCAACAGCTATTACTTCGCGCACACCTTCACGGAAGCGGGCAGCTTCAAAGTGGAGTGCGAAGTAAAGGATGATTACGAGGCTGTGACAAGGGAAGAAGGCACGATCGCGATCTCCGGCTCCAGCCCTGTTCCGTTCTTCCCGGCCAGACTCACCATGAGCAACGGACATTCGGCCGTTCTCGTTCTTGGCAACAAAGGCTCCTCACCTTACGACTATGAGATCGACACCCAGAACGACCTTCTTTCCGCCTATCCCGCCAGCGGGACCGTCAGCGGTTATTCTATCGTGCTTCTGACCTACGACCATGCCGCCACCGGCGGCACGTCGGGCATATACACCCTGAAACTTAAGAT
>JAFYIM010000321.1 GCA_017538635.1 bacterium | reverse complement strand
ATTTCAATGATCAGCGAATTCCGCCGACCAATATAGAATTTAACTTTATCGGGGAATTAGATTTGCCTATGTTCACTCTGGAAGATTCCAAAGAAAAATCGGCATAGTCGGTAAATACAGATCAAGCTATGCCGATATTCTTTTTGGGATATCAAATCCCTAATTTATACCCTCTCAGGCGGGCGAGGTTTATTGCAAGCGGAAAAAATCAAAGCAGTTTCTTGCGCCAGAACAGCACCAGCATGATGAAGCACGTGATGACGGTGAAAGCGATGATGTAATGGAAACCATAGTTCATCTTCGCCACCGGAAGATCCGTGGAGTTCATGCCGTAAAGGGAAAAGATAAGCGTCGCCCAGGCGAAGACGATGGAGATACTGGCGAACCGTTTCAAGATCTGGTTGACATTGTTGTTGATGACGGAAGCAAAGGCGTCCATCATGCCGGTAAGAATGTCGTTGTAGATCTTTGCGGTCTCAAGCGCCTGTCTGTTTTCCACGATAACGTCGTCCAGAAGGTCTTCCTCCTCTTCCGTCAGACCCTTCCTGAAGAAGGCCATCCTTTTCAAGCGGTCAAGCATGAAGTCGTTGGATCTAAGCGAGGTCGTGAAGTAAACGAGCGTCTTCTCCTGCGCCATCATGCCGAAGAGGTGCTTGTTGCTCATGGAGCTCTCCAGTTTCTTCTGCACGATCGAGGTGTTCGTATTGATGTCCTTCAGGTCACTTAGGTAGGTAAGGGAGGTCTGCCAGAAGATCTGGAGGATGAGGTAGGGGAAATGCTTTACGTAAAGGTGCTTGTTTTTCTGCTTGAAGAGATTGTGGATGACGTTGGTATCCCTTCTGCAAATGGTGATCATGCAGCCCTGGACCAGAATGATACCGAGAGGAACGGTGAAATACTGCCTGTAACCCTTGGCCTCGTTCTCTTCGTAGGTCGGGATGCGGTAGATTATCATGTTGTAATCTTCGTCCGTTTCGCAGCGGGCTCTTTCATCGACGTCCAGAGGGTCGGTGATCGTTTCCACGGGAAGCTTGAAATACTTGGCCAGATGATGCAGCTCTTCCGGAGTGGGGTTGCTCGCGTCGATCCAGGTGTTGGGCTCGATGTCCTGGGCCTCGACGAGAACGCCGTCTTCTGATTTGTAGATCTTCAGCATTAGTGTTCCTCCTTTTCTTCATCAGTAAAGGGTTCTACGTGTATGAGCACATCGCTTAAGGAATATTTTTCCACCAATAGGTCCCTGACTGTGTGGGAAAGCTTGTGCCCTTCATAAACCGTCATGTCTTTCTCGACAAGGATGTGCATGTCGAGGAAAGTCACGCTTCCGTTGACTCTGGAGCGCACCGCATGGATCATTAGTACGCCTGGAACAGAGAGCGCGGTCTTTTCTATAGCTTCGAGTTTGTCCTGCGGCAATCCTTTGTCGATCAGCGCGTCGAAAGCGCCTCTTACGATCTCGAAAGCGGCGTAGAAGATCATGAATGAGACCAGTATGCCGCCTACGTTGTCAAGGAAATACCACTTCGGGAAAACTCTGATGAGAAGCAGGACGATAAGGACGGGAAGCGAGCTGAGGGCGTCCGTCCTGTGGTGCCAGGCGTTGGCTTTCAGGGCCTGGCTTTCCAGCTTCACACCCAAGCGGTAAGTTTTCTGATACAAAAATTCTTTTATTATGACTGAGGCCGCCGCCACAACGACCATCACCCAGGAGAAGTGGAGATTCTCGCTGCCGAAAGTCGCAACGGAGTTGAGGAGTATCCTAAGCGCTACGGCAAACAGGACGCCTCCGATAAAGAACGTGATCAGCGCCTCAAGTTTGGAATGCCCGTAAGGATGAGCTTCGTCAGCAGGTTCGCTCCAAAAGCGGGAGCCCAAAAGCAAAGCCGCGTCGGTGATCAGGTCGCTTAAGCTGTGGATGCCGTCGGCAAACAGCGCATGGCTGCTGCCAAGTTTCCCGAAGAGGATCTTAAGCGATGCTAGGAGAACATTGCAAAAAACCCCCAGCCAAGTGACGCGCTTGAGTTGGGCTTGGTAAGTCTGGACTGTCAGGGGTGGCACTCATTTGCTCCTTTAGCCAGCGGCCGGGGGGTTATAGGGGGGAAACTCTTTGGGTTATTCCCAAAAGACTTGCGCTATTCTATCACTAGTGCCTGCTAAAAGTCAACGCTGGAGCGCGCTTGGCGCGGAGCCGTCATGTGCCCCCCGCTCACGGACTACGCGCGCGTCGTGCGAGCAGCACATATCCCTCGCTCACGGACTACGCGTGCATTGCCTTGATTAGCGTCCTCCGTGAGTTCGCTTAGGGATATGTGCTTGGCTCGCACT
>JAFYIM010000320.1 GCA_017538635.1 bacterium | reverse complement strand
GATCAACCCCTGGCCGACGTCGCCGAACATCATGCCGAACAAAACCAAAAAAGTGATGGCGACGAAAAGCGTCGGGTCGATACCGTTGTACTCGGGGTATCCGTAAGTCGTGACCAGAGGCTCGAAGGGCTTCAGGAAGGAGGGATGGTCGAATTTCGTCGGGACCGTGGCCGCGCCGCTCCTGACGACGCTGCTCGCTTCGCCTTCCGCGTCTTCCGGGCAGGAAATGTCATAGATGAGCCTGCCTTCCAGCAAAACGGAGAGCTCCTCCGCGACCCTTTCTGCGACTTTTTTCGGCACCCAGCCGCTGATGTAAGTCGTGCTGGCGGTCTTGCCGAAAAGCTTCATGGCTTCCAAAACTCTCAGGTGCGCGCCCAACATCACTTTCCAGCGTGCGTAGAGTTTCCTGGCCTTGGAGCGCAAGGAGAGCTCCTCTTTCTTAAGAAGCGCTTCCTCTTCCCTGATCATCCAGAGCTCCAGCTCGATCTCGTCCATAGCCTCGACGGTCTCGACGGAATATTTCTCCGGAATCTCTACTTCGTTGAAGAATACGCTCTTCAAAACGCTGCGGACCACTTCGGCATCCTCTTTGATCATCAAAACTATGACGCTGGCATCCTTCGATCCGAGTTTTCTTATTTCCGAAACGGAAAGCGTGTTCTTCAAAGCTTTCTTAAGTTCAGGTACGAACCTTAGGGGCATCGTGCCCGTCACGCACTCGAAATATTTCAAGCCTCTCAATTCGGAAGCGGAGACGCCCGCCAGTTCAAGGCTCTGCAGAGCGTCGGAGATCCTCTTCAACTCCGCTTCCCTGTCGTAGAAATCCTCTTTCTTTTCTTCCAGGGCTTCGATGTCGCTTAAAAGCGCGGCCAAGCCTTCCGAGATCTCTTTGGAAGCTTCCACAGGCGCAAGCTCGCCCTCGAAAGGCCTCATGGCGCGGTTCGCTTCCGCGCCCAGCCAGTCGGCCACTTTCCTGAGGGAAGATTCCGCTTTTTCAAGGGAAGTCTGCGCGCCCATCAGTTCAGAGGACAAGGTCTCCCTGCCGATCGGATGGAAGATGCTGCGGTCTATTAGGTGCATGACTTTCCTGCGCACCAGGAAATTGCAGGCTTTCATCATGTCCTGGTCAAGGACGACGCACTGCAGAAGGCTCATTTTTTCAGGGCGGAACATCATACGGCGACCCCCCTGACGCTTCCGCTAACCACTTCAGGCATGACGAGCCAGCCCAACTTCTCCTCTCTTTTGAAACGCTTGATCTGCAAAACGGAAACAATATCTCTTATCTCCTGCTGCTTCAGCATAAAGAGAGCGGTGAGCGGTCTTAAGGACAAGGGCGCGCCGGACGCCAAAACAGCCTTGCACATTCTGATCCTAGCGAAACGCATAGACCTGAGGCAGGCGCCGAGCGAAGAGCAGTCAAAGCCTTTGAAAGCAGGTTCAATTGAAAGCAGTTCAAAGAACTTCTTCTCGTCTTCCGCTTCCATAAGCTTAAGGAAAAGTTTTTCATTCCAGAGGGAGGAAAGGTCAAGCATCGTCAAAGGCTGAATGGCCGGGATCTCCATTCCGAAATGGTACCGTAACCTCACCATCTGCTCCAGACAGAGCTCGTCAATCTGCATTCTGAGAAGCTCTAAGCCCCCGGAACTCTTGAGGCAGCGGTAAAGATTCTTGAAATAACTTCTTTCGATCAAGGTTTCAAGGCGCAATAGACCCGCCGATTCCCCGGCCAGGTCGATGTCCAGCTTGAAGTCTTCCTCGTAGCAGCTGCCGACAAAAGCGTTTCCAATCTTGCCGCCCGCCGAGAGCGCCTCCCATTTTTCCATTTTTAGAAGCGAATGCCTTCCCAGATCGTAGAGATCGACGAAGAGCTCGCTCATTTTGTCTTTCCCGGCGTAGCCCTGGTTGATCCTCAATATTTTCTTCAGGTTCAGAAGGTCGTACACCCTGACGAGCTCCGTCAAAGCCTCGGCCGAAGCGCCGGACAAGAAGCGCAAATGCGTCAGCATCTC
>JAFYIM010000319.1 GCA_017538635.1 bacterium | reverse complement strand
CGGCGAGGACGTCATCAGCATCTACCCCGACACGCTGAACTATTTCCAATCTTCCAAAAGACAGAGAAGACTGGAACGCCAGAAATTCCTCGACAGACTGCAAGTCTTGAAAAAGACCGGCTGCATCAGGAACGACGCCCTCACAAATAAAGGCCGTTTCGCCTGCTGGTTCTTCGGCTACGAGCTCATCATGTCGGAGCTCTTCATGGAAGGCCTCCTCGACCGCTGGGATCCGGCGGAATTAGGCTTAGCCCTCGCCACCTTAGTCTATGAGGCTAAACCGGGCTCCCCTCCCATCAGGCATCTCCCCAACCGCCTCGCAAAAGTCCTAAGGGAAGTCACGAAAGCCTACTACCAGATCGAAATAGTGGAAGGCTCCTACCGTATCGAGAACCCCGTGAGAGCGCCGGAACCTAACCTTATGAAAGCTACGGAACTCTGGCTCAAGAACGCCAACTTCCAGGACACCGTCCAGGCTTCCAAAATAGACGAAGGCGAACTCATCCGCTATTTCAGGATGATCATCCAGCTCGCCAGGCAGCTTGCCATCGCACCCGGCGTCTCCGACAAGATCAAGGAAACCGCCGAGGACTTGAAACGCCTAATGGACCGCGGCGTAGTTGACGCCGAGCGCCAGCTGCGCTCCTAAAAAACTATTTCACGTACACTCCGGCCCAATGGTCGCTTTGTACCAAGGGCCGGTCGAATTCCAAAACGATCTTGCCGGCGCCAAAAGGCTTCTTAAACTTCAGCACATAGCGATGCTCGTCGCCGTGCACGAAGTCTTTCACGTATTCCAGCGGCTTGAAGACAAGACGTTTCTTCCCTTCCCTTTCGAAATAAACTTTCATCGGCACGGCATGAGCCGGTCCCTTTATGATGACCGTCGCCTCTTTTTTGTCCTGAAATTCCGAAGGCAGATCAAAAGTTTTCCCGGTCACAGGTTCCGCACTGTCGCTGTAGCCGAAGCCGGCGTATTGTTTTCCCCTGTCCTTAAGAAGCAGCTCATCCACCTTAGCGGCCGAATAATCGTATTCCTTCTTGGCCAGATCCAAAGTTTCCCTGCAGGCTCCGCACCAGTCGGGATTGATCTCCCTGTAGCCTTCCTTTTCCTTCCCGGCGTTCCAGAAAGCTTTCTCAAGATCCCTAAGCTCCCACTGGATGTCGTCGTCCTTCATACCGGAAGCAAGCTTTCTCAAGAAATGCTGCCACTCGCTGTTGTGATAAGCGATTATGCCGCTCCAGGCTCTCGTAGCGTAACCGTTCAAAAATCCGCCCCAAGCCGTCAGAAGATACTTCGCGTCGCTGGCGTAGTATTTCTTATCCTCCTCGGTAGTTCCCCACTCTCTCGCTCTGTCCGCCCAACGCGACAGCAGCAAATGCTCCCTGGTCGCCGCCAGCTTCTCCATCGAAGCGGCCAAATTATCCAGCCTGTCCGCCGCGCGGACTATCTCGTTCGTCAAACCGAAGAGATGGGAGAAGGCCGCCTCAGCGATTATCCTATCCGCCGCCACCATCGCGTACCGCATGGTGAACTCCACGCAGTCGTCAATATAAAGAGAACTCTTGGCAAATTCATTCGAACAGGACAAAAGATTAGGAACGCCTTTCTCCCATTCGTTCTCGAAACTGTTCCTGTACCAGGCCGCCAGATGCGGCGTACCTTGGAAATGATAATGGTCTCCTTTGCTCTTATAGAAGCTCTTCAAAAAATGATCCCAGGCGTTTGAGACAGCAGGATTATACGCTCCGTAGCGCGCCTTGCAATACGCAGCGAGCCAATCTCCTAGTTTCCCTTCCTCTTCCTGCCAGGCGGAATCACTCAAAAGCTCGAAGACCACTTCGTTGTTGTCCAGCGCTTCCGGCGTCAAACCTACGCCCACTTGTCTCCCCTTGTCCGGGTCTCCAACTTGATCGAACATCTTGGAATAGTTCTTCTGCAATTCGGCGTGCGGATCGTTGAATCCGCCGAAGGTATGCGCTATGCATCTCAGCCATTCGTGCCCGTAGAACCCGTCATGCTCCTTCCAGACTTGCATATTGTCGTTGGCAAGGTCGATTATGATTATGCCTCCCACGGGAACGTCCT
>JAFYIM010000318.1 GCA_017538635.1 bacterium | reverse complement strand
CCCATGGCGTCGCCTGAAATAGACGAGGCGAAGCCTTTCTGCTACTACAGCCGCCCGACGGATCAGCTGGGAATTTGGGACGCGCCCTACGCCTTTATGGTGACATCGGAAGGGTACCTTTACAGCAGGGCGGCGGAACTGATGTTCATGTTCGGCCCGGAATACGAACCGACGCACAACCGCAACCGCGTCTTCGAGGACGACGTTTACCCGATCCTGAGCTACAGCCTTGAAAAGCTCGGCGTGAAATACAATTTCAAGATGTTCGCCTTCACAAAGGAAAGGGAAGTCCCCAGAAGCCCTCTGTACGCTTTTGTGAAAGTGGACATGGAGAATACCAAGGACTTCGAGAACACCGCCTATTTCGGCGTGGGAACGCGCTACAAAGGCGTCACCAGGCGAATCGACATCAACAACAGCTTTCCCTTCAGCCGCGGCTCCCTTTATGAATTCAGAGGCAACGCTTCCTTAAGGGACGATCTGATCATAGCTCTCTACCAGGATGATCCAAGGAGAAGCATCTCAGCCACCATAGACAACCCCTACAACGGCGCCTTCCGAGGCTATGAGCTGGCCGTCACGGAAACGGCTCCCTGGTGCCCGGCCCGCTACGAAATCGATCTTCAGCCGAAGGAAACGAAAAGCTTAACTTTCCTTTTCCCCAACGTTCCCACTTCCACCAACGAGATGGCGGAACTGGAGGCTTACCTCGATCCCGCGGTCTTCGATAAGAAGCTCGCGGAAGTGAAGGAAGACTGGGACAAGCTTTTAGGTAAGGCGGTCGAACTGAAGATCCCGGAAAAGAAAGTCCAGGACGCTTTCTATACCTCCCTTATCAACATGGCGATATCCCGCGACGACCAGGGAGACGGCACCTATTACCAGGGCGTCAACGAGATGCAGTACTACATGTTCGTGCCCCGCGACATGATGTACTTCAGCTGGGGCTGGTATTATGCCGGCATGCCCGACGAAGGCAGGAAAGTCGTGGATCAGTACATCCGCCAGCAGGAGGACAGCGGCCGCTTCTACAACGACCAGGAGAACATCTGCTCGTACGCCATTCTGATGTGGTACCAGAAGACCAAGGATATGGACTTCCTGAAGCAGGTGTGGCCGCACCTTTTGAGCAACTACACCTATACCACCAACATCATCGCCAACGACCCTCTGAAGCTGATGCCGAAAATGGGCCCCTACGACAACGAAGGTATCACCGGCCACTACACGGCGCACAATTTTTACAACGCCAAAGCCTTCCGCTATCTGGCCTCCGCCGCCAAGGACCTGGGCCTGGAGGAAGAGTCGAAAAAGTTCCAGGCTTACTACGAGAACTTCTATTCCAATCTTGTCAGCCATCTCAACGACGTTGTCGATAAATACGGCTATATCACGCCAGGCCTTGACACCGGAACGGACGGCGCCCACTGGGGCAACATGGAGACGAGCTATCCGACCTTCATCTTCGGTTCCAAGGACGAGCGCGTCAGAAAGACCATCGACCACATCAGAGAATACGACTGGAGCGACGAAGGGCTCATCATGTTCCGCGCCCTGGGCTGGGACTGTCTGCACCACTACAACACCATGAAGGCAAGCATGGCGGACCTTTACCTTGGCCGCGATGAGAACGTCATAAAAGACCTTTACGGTGTGCTGCTCCACACCTCCTCCACCCACGCGCTCTTTGAGTTCTGCCTGAATCCCTGGCAGAACCGCGACTTCGCCCACAACTTCACGCCCCACGGCTGGGGACACGTGAAGTATCTGTCGCTTGTCCGCAGCATGATGGTCAGGGAAGATGAAGTGAGCAACCTTTATCTCTTGTCCGCCACCGCTCCCACCTGGACGCTGCCAGGAAAAGAGATCACAGCCAAACGCTTCACTTCGCTCTTTGGCAACGTCGATCTCGTTGCCAAAGGAACGGAAGAAGGCATGAAGATCGAAATCTCGCTTGATCAAAAGGGCGGCGTCTTGGGCAAGCCCAATAAAGTTTTCGTCAAGGTCCCTTATTACGCCCTGAACGCCAAGGCCAAAGTGGACGGAAAAGATGCCGAGATAGTTGACGGACAAGTGGAAGTGCCCCTTGACGTCAAGGAAGTGGAATTGACTTTCAATCGTCCGGAAGGTCCTTACCAGACTTACGAGAGCACGGTCGACTGGTACATAAAGGAATACGCCAAGCGTTTCGCCGCCTGGAGATCTGAGCATCCCATGGACGAACTTTGGGAATGCTTCCCTGAAAAGAGCCTGGAACGCTCGGTCAAACGCCAGCAGAAAAACGACAAGCTGAAAGAAAAGGAAGGGCTCATGACCTTCCAGCCTGTCACGGCCTCATCGGTCGCCAACAACAGCGATCCTAAGACCATCAACGACGGCGTGACCGATCCCAACCAGGGCAGAGCCTGGCGCCCGGCGCCCGACGTCCAGGAGTCGAGCTTCGAATGCGAACTGAAAAAGCCCGTCATGGCCGGCTGTGTCAGACTTTTCGGCCGCGGCCTCGACAAGCCTAACGTAAAAGTTTTCGTGACGAACGAGGACGACGTGGAAACGCAGGTGGGCGATCCCGAGAATCCTGGCGTTCCCGCCAGGCCTGACCTTTTCGTCTGCCTCTTCCCGGAGACGATGATAAAGAAAGTCAAAGTCGTCTTCGAGGGAACGGGCTTTGCCGTTTCGGAATGCCAGCTTCTGGCTCATTCCGACATTTGGCAAAGAGGCGGCTTGAGAGGGGACAAGAAAGCCGGCAACCTCGCCTACGGCCGTCCGGTCTTCACGTCTCCGCACGAAAGGGGATACGTCGGAAGCTTTTTGGTGGACGGCGAAACAACGAGCGAACCCAACTACTGGAGCGGCGCTCCGCCTCATCCCCAGTGGGCCATAATCGACCTTGGCAAGCCCGAGGAGATCTCTAAAATTAAAACTTACCTCTACACCCACGACCACCGCCATTACGGCTACTGCTGCAAAATATCCCCTGACCTTTCCTCCTGGAAGGAAGTCGTGAAAAGGGACGACATCTGCTCCAATTATTGCAAGGAAGGCGACGAGGGGAATTTTGAAAAGCAGAAGGCCCGCTATGTCATGCTCGTAATTGAGAAGAACACCGTGAATCCCGGCGGCCACGCCGCGGAGATAGAAGTGTACTGATAAACCTTTTTAAAGGCCCTCCCGCGGGAGGGCTTTTTTTTATGCAAAAATGCGAAAAAAACGCTTGTTTGCATTTCCACTTTTTGATATAATGACCTTTAATTTTATTTATATGTAACATTCGCGTTAACGGACACAAAATGAGATCAGCTTCAATATTCGCCGTTCTTTCCCTGGCCATTGCCTCTTTGGCTCTGGCGCAAACCAATCCTATGGTCTCGCCTGAGATCGACCTTGAGAAACCTTTCTGCTATTACAGCCGGCCCACGGACCAATTGGGCACCATGGACGCTCCCAAGGGCTTCATGGTCACGGCGGAAGGGTATCTTTACAACAGAGCGGCGGAATTGATGTTCATGTTTGGCCCGAAGCTCGAGCTTGTTCAGAATCGCAACCGCTATCTGGAAGACAACATTTACCCGATCATAAACTACACAATGGAAAAGACCGGGATACGGTATTCCTTCAAGATGTTCGCCTTCAACTTAGAACGCGGAGTGCCGAGAAGCCCCCTGTACGCTTTCACCAAAGTGACGATGGAGAACATCTCCAATAGCGACGGCGTCGCGTACATCGCTTCCGGTCTGCGTCACAAAGGCCTGACGCCGCGCGTGGAGGCGAGCAGGAATTACGCTTTCCAGCGCGAATCTACTTACGAACTTAGAGGCGACGCCGTTTTGCGCAACGACGAGATCCTGGCCGTAGTCCCTCAGGATCCTTCCAGGAAGATCTCAGCCACCATCGACCATCCCTACGAGGGAACTTTCAAAGGTTCGCAGTACGCTGTGACGGAAACTACGCCGGTCTGCATTGCCGACTATTCCATCGACCTCAAGCCGGGCGAGAGCAAAAGTCTAGTTTTCCTGATGCCCAACGCTCCCACGAACTGGGCGGCGGTCGGCACCATGCTGAACCTCATGAAGGATCCGGAATCTTTCGATAGGAAACTTCAGGAGGTCAAGGAAGACTGGGATAAGCTTTTGATGAGGGCCGTGGATCTCAAGATCCCGGAGGAAAAAGTCCAGGCCACTTTCTGGACCAGCCTCATCAACATGGCGATAGCCCGCGACGACGAAGGCAACGGCTACTATTCCCAGGGCGTCAACGAAATGCAGTATACCGGCTTCTTTCCCAGGGACTCCATGTATTTCAGCTGGTCCTGGCTCTTCGCGGGCTTCCCCGAGGAAGGCAAGAAGGTCGCCACCTATTACGAGAAAACGCAGCACGACGACGGCCGCTTCTTCAACGACCAGGAAAACATCGGGCCCTACGCCATCCTCATGTGGTACTACAAGACCAAGGATAGGGAATACCTCGACAGGATGTGGCCCAGGCTCGTCAAGAACTTCAACTACGTTACGAACGTCATCGCCAACGATCCTCTGAAACTGATGCCGGCCATGGGACCCTACGACAACGAGGGCATCACCGGCCACTACACGGCGCACAATTT
>JAFYIM010000022.1 GCA_017538635.1 bacterium | reverse complement strand
GCCGAAGAAAGCGATCCGGCAGTTTTGCCAGAGATGGTTTATGGGGAACTGCGCCTGTTTCTTTTTTTGCCAGCTTTTCAGAAGAGAGCTTTCATTATCTTCCGTAAGGGCGTCTGCGGATAGTTTCACGTAAACCGAGCCGTTTTCTCTTTTGCATTCGTCTTTTAAAACATGTCTTGCGGTTCTTGGATCGAAGTGCTCCCTCAGTTCCGGTCTGCTTTCCGTTACGGGGGCTGTGGAATCGTAATCTCTGCCGCCGTAGAAATAGGGAAGGGAGGTCACGGCCCTTTCCTTGTAGACCGCGTTGGCGCGGTAGGCGAATCTCAGTTCGCTGCCGTCGTCGCTCAGTATCTCTGAGAAATCCACGGCTTCCGCTCCGTAGATCCCGGCGTTCTCCTGGAGCGAATGGTTCTCGTCGCACGCGTCGCTAACGGTAAGCGCCAATTTTTCCAGGATACGGTCTTCGGCGTCTTTGTTTTCGCGTTTCAAATTGGCAAGCATTTCTTTTTGCGAGGCGAGGGAGGCTGCGCTCTGCCTGATCCAATTGTCGCCGCCCCAGAATTCCTGATAGCAGGCGTTGTCTTTGATAGGCGTGATCTTGACGGAGTAATCAAGGCCGTCCACTCTGTAGGGGCCGGCGCTTCCTGTTGACAGCCAGGAGCCGGGATGGTTTATTTCCGCGGCTTCAAAGAGAGCTTTCACATGCTCTATGGCGGAGAGGCATACGAGCTTTTCCCTGTCAATTTTGTTTTGGCTTTCGCTCAGCTGTCTTTCCATTCCGAGATCAAGGGCGAACATGATAGCCAGGGCGCCGAGCAGGGAGAGAAAGATCAAAATGGCCGGCAGGATGAAGCCATGATTTTTAATTTTTTTGAAAAGCATGACTTATTCTACCTTTTATAAACAAGTTAGCTTGTAGTGGAAAAGGCGTATGAATTGTCTGTTTTTTACCTACATTTTACCTTGCAATTTCAGGCTCAGTTTGGTAAAATAAACAATAAAGGTACTTGATATTTATTTGAACTTTTAACCAATCCACCCGTTCCACTCTTATGGCAACTCCGAAAAAAATTGCCAAGGCCAAAAACGTTCCCGCCAAGGCGGTCGCCGCCAAAAGCTCATTCGATCTCAAGTCTTCCCTTAACCAAACGCAGCTTGAGGCTGTGACGGCTGAAAACGGCCCGCAGCTGGTCGTGGCCGGCGCCGGCAGCGGCAAGACGCGCGTCCTTACCTACCGTATCGCTTATCTGGTCTCCAAAGGGATCGCGCCTCACAGGATCCTGGCCGTCACTTTTACGAACAAGGCCGCCCAGGAAATGGCGACGAGAGTTGATCAATTGGTTGGGAAGTACGTTCCCATTTCGACCTTCCACTCTTTCTGTCTGAAAGTTTTGAGAGCCAACCGCGAGAAGATCGGTTTTGAAAAAGGCTTCGTTATTTACGATCAGAACGACCAATTGATGCTTCTTAAGGAATGCATGCGCCGCCAGGACATAGGTGACAAGCGCCTGAAGCCCCAGTATTTCGCCAATGCCATAGGTTTGGCCAAGGACAGGCTTGAGAGCGCCGACAAATATATGAAGAGAGCCGAAAAGTCCAAAGAGTACAACGACGAACTGGTGGCCAAAGTTTACAGGGAATACGAGAAGGAACTGAAGCGCGTCAGGGCCCTGGATTTCGACGACCTGATCATGCGCACCGTCTTGCTTTTCAAGCGCGAGCCCGAAGTTTTGAAATTTTATCAGGACAGTTTCGACTACATTCTGGTCGATGAGTACCAGGATACCAACTATGCCCAGTACCAGCTGGTCAGGATGCTTTCCGAGAAACACAGGAATCTTTTCGTGGTGGGCGACCCGGACCAGTCGATATACCGTTTCCGCGGCGCCGAGATCGGCAACATCCTCTCCTTTGAGAAAGATTATCCGGAAGCGAAGAAGACCGTGCTGGAAAGGAACTATCGTTCGACGCAAGCCATTCTGGACGCCGCCAACGACGTCATCGCCCAGAACTCCGGCCGCTGGGAAAAGAACCTCATGACCGAGAACGGTCCCGGTAAGAAAGTCTCTATTTACAGCGCCAAGGATGAGCACGAAGAGACCGACGAGATCATAAGGCAGGTTAAAAAGCTTTTGCGCGAGGGCTACAAGCGTCACGACATCGTGGTCTTCTACCGCGTGCACTTATTGTCCCGCCTTATAGAGGAAGCGATGGTCAAGAACCGCATTCCTTATAAGCTGGTGGGCGACACCGGCTTCTACAGCCGCCGCGAGATCAAGGATCAGCTCGCTTACATGCGGGCGGCCCTCAACAATTTCGACGACGTAAGTCTGCGCAGGATCATAAACAGCCCGACGAGGGGCTTGGGCGAGACGACGCAGGAAACTCTGGCGAGCTTTGCCCAGACGGCCGGCATCACTTTCTACGAAGCCATTGAGCAGCACCGCCGCATCGACCGCTTCACGGACGCCGTGCACAAAAAACTCCAGAAATTCCTCGATCTCATGGAAGAGCTGACGGAAGCCCAGAAGACGATGCTGCCGACGGAGTTTTTGAACTTCATCCTTGAAAAGACCGAATACATCGAGAAGATCTGCCCGGGCGACGACGAGGAAGACGTCATGAGGCGGGAAAACATCGGCGAACTCTTGTCCGCGGTGGCCGATTACGAGAACACCACGACGGATGAGAAAGCTTCTACGGAAGGCTTCCTGAATGAAGTGGCAATAACGGCCGACATCGACAAATGGAACGACGAGGCCGACACGCTTACCCTTATGACGATCCACAACGCCAAGGGATTGGAATTCCCGGTCGTCTTCATCATGGGCATGGAGGAGGATCTCTTCCCGCACATCAACGCCAAGGGCATCAAAGACGAGATCGAAGAAGAGAGAAGGCTCTGCTACGTCGGCATGACGCGCGCCAAGGAAAGGCTCTTTTTGTCCTGCGCCCTGAAGAGAGTGATGTTCGGCGTCAACCAGTCCCGCGATCCCTCCCGTTTCTTAGGCGAGATCGCTTCGAACCACGTGGAGCGCCGCTTCAGCAGCCGCAAGATCCTTCTCAGCGAATCTACAAGCGCACAGAAGCTTCCCTCCAAGCCGGCCGGCACGGTGGACACCGGAGAACTGACGGTCGGAATGGCTGTCGTGCACACGCACTTCGGCAACGGCGTGATCTCCTCTATCTCCGGCGAAGGCGAATCGGCAAGGCTTACGATCGAATTCGAGAACCTGCCGGCGCCCAAAGTCCTTGTGGCTAAATACGCGAAACTGAAACCGCTTAAATCGGGGACGGGGAAACAATGTCGCAAGTAACGATAGTCCGCGCGACCTACGAGGACGTTCTTCCGAAACTGCGCGAACTTTTGGCTCCCTTGGGCGGCATAGAAACTTTTGTCAAACCGGGCCAGAAGGTTCTTCTTAAAGCCAATCTTCTTGGCTCCTACAACGTGGCCAAAGCCGTTACCACCGATCCCAGAGTGGTCGAGGCTATGATCACCCTTGTCAAGGAAGCCGGAGGCATTCCAATGGTCGGCGACAGCCCGGGAATGGGAACGCTTAAGTCCGCCATCAAAGCCGGGGGATTGGAAGAGATATTGGAAAGGGAGCAAGTCGCCGTCGCCGATTTCGAGAACGAGGACGTCTATCCCAGGCCGGAGAACCGCGTTTCGCAGCGCCTTGTTCTGGCCAGGGCCATAAAGGAAGCCGACGTTATCATAACGCTCCCCAAACTGAAGACGCACGTCCAGATGAATTTCACCGGCGCCATCAAGAACCAGTACGGCCTGATGGTGGGCGTAAGGAAGAGCAACTATCATCTGCGTTTGAGGGACAACGATCTCATGGGCGAACTGATGGTGGAGATAAATAAGACCGCCAATGTCGCCCTGGCTGTGATGGACGGCATCGTCGCCATGGAAGGGGACGGCCCTTCCGGCGGCAGCCCCAGGGAACTCGGCCTGCTTCTGGCTTCTAACGATCTTCTGGCTGTCGATATGGCGGCCTGCCGCATCATAGGGCTGGATCCCATGAAGGTCCCGACCGTAACGGCGGCCTTGCGTTTAAATTACGGCGAGGGCGAAGAGAAGACGACATTCCCTTTGCTTGCGCCCGACGAAGTGAAAATAAAAAACTTCAAGCAGGTCGCCCACAGCAAAGACATCATAAGGATGCTGCCGATGCCGAAGTGGTTCATGCGCTGGTTCGGCGCCCAGTGGGCCCCGCATCCCCAGATCGATCCCACAAAATGCATAAAGTGCTTCCGCTGCAGGAACGGCTGCCCGGTCAAGCCTCCCGCCATCGATCCAGAGCGAGGCAAAAACGTCAGCAAGGACTGCATCCGCTGCTACTGCTGCCACGAGTTCTGTCCGGCCGACGCCATAAAATTGAAGCGCTCCTTCCTTGACCGCATTTTCCACTTCAATTCGCTCCTTAACTTTTTGAGCCGGGTTTTTGGTAAATTAATATCCAAATTCAGCATCTGAAATTATGGACCGCGAAAACACTTCAGTTTTGGAAAATATAGCGCTCAACGCTGACCATCGCATGCTCATCGTGCATGCGCCGAAACTTGCCGCCCTGGCGCATCCCGGCCAGTTCGCAGAATTATCAACCGACGGCGCCACGCTCTTGCGCAAGCCAATAAGCATCGCCATGGTCAACAGGGAGAAGGGGACGCTCACTTTCGTTTTCCGCATGATAGGAAAAGGGACGGAATATCTCGGCGCCCTAGAACCAGGATCAGCGCTCGACATCATCGGCCCCCTTGGCAACGGCTTTGATACATGCTGCAAATCGGCTCTGCTCGTTGGAGGCGGCGTCGGTACCCCGCCGCTCCTCTATTTGGCGTCGCAGCTTAGAAAAGAAGGCAAAGAGGTGGCCGTAGTTCTGGGCGCGCGCGACAAGGCGGACCTTCTCCTTCTGGACGAATTCGCCGAGCTTGGTATAGAGCCACTTTGCGCGACTGACAATGGTTCCTGCGGCGTCAAGGGTACGGTCGTGACCGCACTCACGGAAAAGGCCGCTTTAGACAGCGGAACGAAGCTTTACGCCTGCGGCCCCTGGCCCATGCTGAAAGCGCTGGCCTCTTTTGCGGAAGAGAAAGGGGTTAATCTGGAAGTGCTTCTGGAAGCGTACATGGGCTGCGGAATGGGAATCTGCGTAGGCTGCACGGTGCCGACTACGGAAGGCATGAAAAGAGTTTGCAAGGAAGGGCCGGCCTTCAACGCTAAGGAGATCTTATGGAACAAAATTCGTTAGGCGTCATCACCGACAGAGAGACGTCTTTCGGCAGGATCTTAGGAAAGGTGCTGTTCATCGCGATCATAATCGCGCTCTTCTGGTCGCCTCTGTGGTTCGGCACTCCACAGCATCCGGAATTGCAGAAGACCCTCGTGGAAAGAAGCGTCGATCTGATGCCTGAGAACGCTTCTTTTTCCACGCTCGTTTCGAACGCTTACGTTGCGCTTTTCCAGTATTCTTATACCAACCGCAACCTTGAGTATCTGCTCTTTTTCATCGGCGTTTTCGCCGTGCTTTCCCTTGTGGCCAAATGCCGCGTTTTGAAAAAGAATCACAACGTGACTTACATCGGTTTGGGCTGGGCTTTTCTGATGCTTTCCATCATGGCCTCCTTCAAGATGGCCAAGGTCCCGGAATACAGGGATCCCTGGGGCGGCGCGCTCTTCATTCTGTACGGCGCTTTCTTTTACGCCTCCGCCATCGCCGCATTGACTTCGAAACGGCGTCACGTCATGGCGGTCATAATTTGCCTTTCGATGCTTTTCGTGGCGCAGAACGCCTTTTCCCAACTGATGGGCGGGTTGGCCAAGACCAGGGAGCTTTTCGCTGAGGAGCATGGTTTTTCCAGTTTCGCGGCTTATACGAACGAATGGTTCAAAACGAGCCATGACGCCGCGGACACCTACACCATGAACCGTCTTCTCAGTCCCAGGATCACCGCCACTTTCACATCCCCTAATATCCTGGCAAGTTATGCCATGATGGTCTTCCTGATCAGCCTGGGACTCTGGAAGACCAAGGGCGAAAAAATTCTTAGATATATCGGGCTCATTACGGCGGTCGTTTCACTTGCCGTCCTGTTCTTCACAAGGTCGAAATCCGTGATCGCGCTGACTTTCGTGCTTGCGCTTATTTGGAGCTTCGTCCTTTTCAAGGCGAAGGAAGTCTCGCTTAATTTCCTTGTTTCGGTCTTCATAGTCGGAGCTGTCTTCACGACCTTGGGCTTCGTCTGGGGCTACGGATCCAACCTTGGCAAAAAATTGAGCAGTTCCGGAGGCGCGAGACTGACTTACTGGAAGGTCGCTTTCAAAATGATCAAGCAGAAGGCCCTGACCGGCTACGGCATCAACTCTTTCGCGAGGTGGTACAAGGTCTGGTCTCCCCAGGGGTCAGAACCGAGCAAGTTCGTGCACAACACCATTCTCCAGATGTGGGCGGAATTCGGCATGTTCGCAGGTGTCGGCTGGCTTCTGGCCTGCTGCCTTCCCATCACCAACGGCTGGGACAATTTCAAAGCCTCCGTCAAGAAAGACGCGCTTCAGCTTTCCTGCATCCTGGCCGCCGGCGGGTTCTTCGTTCACAACTTGCTGGACTTTGATTTTTACGTTCCCGGCGTGACCGTGACCGCCCTGGCCGTCATGGCATTGGCGCTCTGCGGCCACGACGATCCCAAAGAAACCCAAAGCTAAAATTATTATGTCTAAAGAATTGGAAGAAGGCTCTGAGCTGCAGCTTGATTTTACGAAACTGAAAAAAGTCGCCAACTGCGGAGCCGACGTTGTTCCGGTCGGCGTCCAGGACGCCGAGACAGGCGAACTTTTGATAATAGCTTACGCCAATCAGGCCGCCCTTGACCACACCATAAAGACCGGGCACGCGACTTTCTGGAGCACGTCCAGAAACGAACTTTGGGAAAAGGGCGCGACCAGCGGCGACGTCCTGGAGATAGTGGAGATCAGGGTGAACTGCGAACAGAATTCGCTTCTTTACCTCGTCAGGCCCTTGGGCAAGGGCGCCTGCCACACCAAGGACAAAAACGGCGTAGCGAGAAGCTCCTGCTATTACCGCAAACTGGTAGAGGGGAAGCTGGAAAAGCTTCCGGAATAAAGCCGTCAGCGTTTTCCGGAGAAGAAGCTTGATTCGCCGCTCGCTTCCTCTTTGATCTCGGCTTCCAGCTTTTGGGAATCTATTTTGCCGCTTATTATCCTGCTTTTGTCGCGGCTTATCGCGGTGAATTTTCCCTTGTCGGCCACCCCGGAATAAAATTCGGCGCTGACGCTGTCGGACGTTTTGTTTACCATTACGACAAGGTTCATGTTGTTGTTTTTGCCGTTTGAGAAAGACGCTTTGATCTCCGCGTCTTTTTCGCCTTCCTTGCCGGAAAGTTTTCCCTTGTAAGTGTAGATCTTGACATTTATAAGATCAGGCTTGCTCTCTTCGCAGG
>JAFYIM010000317.1 GCA_017538635.1 bacterium | reverse complement strand
GGCGCGGCCAGGGGCCTTTTCTGCGGAGAGGCGGCGATAACCGCCATTATGCTTTTCCTGGCTAAGTGACTTACTTTTTCAAGGTCGCAAGAGCCGTTTCCAGATGCGTCAGCAAAAGTCTGTCCTGCTCGGCGATCTGACGCATGGCGTCTATCTGTTTCAAAAAGGAGCCCTGGTCGAATTTGGTCGGCTGGTAGCGCGAATTGTCGTAACCCAAAACGTAGCCGTTGTTCAGGGCGCTGCGCGCGATCGTAAGTTCTCTTTCCAGCACGTCCTTGGCTTCTGTCATGGGAATGGAGATCATGGGCACGGCTTTTATAAGATGATTGACGAAGAGCAGCGCGTCGCTGCGGCCGTCTATCATGGTGTTCCAAAGGCTTCTGTTGACGCTGGCTTTTGAAGGCTCCGGCATGGCTTCCTTCCTCGACCAGCCTGCCACTTCCCTCATCCAGTAAGAGAAAAGTTTGCCTCCGGTCAGAACGCCCTGGCTACCTGTGCCTTTTATGGCTTTTATCCAGCGGGAGAGGGCAAGCACAACGTCGTCTTCGAACGACTGCCTTGCGACGGCGCCGTCAACGAGGAGCATATCCGTCGGCAAAGTTGTGAATTCAGCCAGTTGCGTGGAGCCGTCCAGAGTGGTGCGCCCCAGCCAGGTGAAGCCGTAGTCGTTATATCCGGCGATGACGCCCCAGGAGCCGGACTTGTTGAGGTTTGAGCCGACTAGAGCGTGCTTCTTCACGGAGATATTGTCCACGACTTTTCTTATCGCCGCGTCGTAAACTCTTTTTATGTTGCTGTCGATGGTGGCGGCTTCCGGATCGCTTATTCTGGTCGTAAGGGCGCGGAGGCGGAAACCGCAAGCCTCCGCCAAAGCTTCCTTCATGTCAACGCCCTCATTGATCTCGCGGCAGAAATACCAGTCGTTGGTCCTAAGCGCCAGCCTCACGGGAAGACCGGCTATGGAGCGCGTGACGAAAGACGGCCTGTCGCAGCCGGAAAGCTGGCAGGCTATGAGAAGAGAGCAGGCCAGGGAGCCTTCGTAACGCGAATCGATCTGCATGTCGACGATCGTGTTGGCAAGCTTGTCGGAAACAAGCTGCGAGCGTTTGCTGGGGGAGTAATAATCCTGGCTTAAGGAGTTCTTTTTGTTGGCGAGCGTGAAGAAGCACTCGGCGCAGCTCATGAGCGGGATAGTCAGTTTCCTGATTTTTTCGCCGGTTATGGTCTGGGCGGCTATGTCTGTCTGCGGACGATCCCAGATCGGATCGCCTAAAATGGCGGCGAAGCCGTCGGAATAGTTTTTGTACTCCTTTTCAGCCAGGGACAAAAGGGCGCGCTCCTCCTCGTTCTGGCAGAGCTGGCGCAGGAACGGGAAAAGTTCCAGGGCTTTTTTCGAATCGTGCTGCCAGCGCAGAAGGTGCTTGCAGATGCAGTTGTTGAAAGGCGAGTTGCATTCCGGGCACCAGGGCATGGCGTAGGCTCCGTCCGCGAAATCGCGGAGCATGTTGACGCCGCCGACAAGGAAAGAGATCGTAGTCGTTCCGTTCAGAAGTTTTCCAATGTTCTCAAAGATGAAGACCTGGGGAGTGTCAGAAGAAGCGGGCCTGGAAGACTTTTTTATGATCCAGACTTTTTCCGGGACGCCCTGGTAAGAATAGACCCTGCCTCTGTAAACAGCTCTCAGAGTGAGTCCGGTGCCCGGTTCGACATAGTGCCAGGCAGGGGAGAGCTGCCCGGGCAGCTTGGCGTATTGTATGGCGGAGGCGCCTTCTTTCTTTGAGTCAGATATGAGCTTGCGGTACTCCGTGCGTTTAGAATTAGAGATCTGGTCTTTCCCGCTGTAAACTTTCTCTTCGTTTCTCAGACGATAGAAATTGTTCAGCCTTTGGACATTGTAGTGGCAGGAATAGGGGAAGTCCGCCTTGCGTCCGCAGAAAGCGTCGCTGTTTCTTAAGGGCGTAAAGGGAAGGCCGTTCAGGCAGGCCAGCTCCTCATAGGAAGCGTTGACTCCGTAAGTCTGCAGAGCCAGACGGTAAGCCTCCAGAAAATCATCGGATTCCGGTTGGACAGGCAAGACCTCGGCGCCCAGGGACGCTAAGGCAAAGATCAGGACCGCAAATAACGCAGCGTAGCTTTTCTTCATAAGGTATATCCCGCATTAGTTAGGAAAACATTTACTTGATTATACCATTCCTTCGGCTTTCTTTGATATAATCGTTTTCGTAACCAAGTAACTGAGGGAAAATAACCATGCTTTCTAT
>JAFYIM010000316.1 GCA_017538635.1 bacterium | reverse complement strand
GGCGTCCGCCAGCCCGCGACAAACTCGCGCTGAAGGTCGTCGTAAAGCGCGGCGAGCTCCGCGCAGGAAAGTTCCCGGAAATCGCGTTCTTCCAGCGGCGTCACGACTTCGTCGAAGCGGCGCATGAAAGCCTTCACGCGGCTATCCAACGTCAGAGCCTGACAGGCGACGCCTATAATGGTGGAGCAGACGCGCAGCCACTCGGGCCGACGCGAGGGACGGATCAAGGGCTTTTCCCTGAGGGGCTCCTTGACACCCATCATCGTCTCCATGAAGCCAGCGTTGACGCGGTAGCCCGGGAGCATCATCAGGACCCTGTACCAGTTCCTCAAGTTGTAGTAGAAGCGGCCTTTCCAGTGCCCGAGCATTTCAAAGGCGTCCGGGTTGGCGTCAACAAGCGCGCGCTCCACGCCGAGCGCAAAGCAGAACTGGCGGTAAACCGCCGAATACACTGTGCGCGCGAAGGAAAAAGTCAGGGGCAGCGTGACGCCGGGATAGCTTTCGACGATGTTGGAATTGTCCCAGAGAACGGACTCCTCGTCCGGGTCTGGAAGTTTGGAAAGCGTCGTGATGGGGCGCGTCTGTAATATCCACAGTTTTCCGTCCGCGGTCAGCGCCCATTCCACGTCCTGGGGACGTCTGAAGGCGCGCGAAATCTTCCGCGCCGCTTCGGCGACGCGCCGCACTTCTTCGTCCGACAAAACCGATTTGTTCCTTTCCTCCGGAGAAAGTTCGGAGACCGTTGTGCCGCCGCCCGGTGCGAAACGCACGGCGTGGATCTTTTCCGAAAGCACCGCCTCGATTATTCCGTCCTTTTCGACGTAAGTATCCGCCTCCGCCAGTTCGGAGACGAGCCCCTCGCCCAGGCCGCGCACCGCGGAGACGGTCACGACCTTGCGGGAACCGGTTTTGAAATCAACCGCGAAGGCGACACCGGATTTTTCCGCCGCCGCCATTTCCTGGACGACGACCGACATTCTGAGCGCCTCGGCGGCGACGCCGTTCTCGCGGCAGTAGGCCAGGACCGCGTCGGAGCCAACCGAGGCGCGCACTTTGGCCACTGCTTCGGCCAGTTTGGCGCGCGGCACGGCCAGCAGCGTTTCAAACTGCCCGGCGAAGGAAGCTATAGCCCCATCCTCCGCGGAGGCCGACGACCTGACGGCGAAAAAATCGCCGGAGAGCCCGGCCGCGGCGAGGCGGGCCGCCAGCGCCGCTTCGTTCGCCGCTTCGTCCGGACCTATGACGAGCCATTCCGGGACCGGGAAGCCGAGTGCTTTCAGGCGCCTGAGATTGTCAGCCTTGCCGCCGCTCATTGCGCTCCCCATTTCAGGATGGCGGGAACGAGCCCGACGAAAACGTACATGAGAACCGTCCAGATGCCGGAAGCGTTTTCAATGCCGCGTCCGGTCCCCTTGCCGCGGAGGAAGGCAAGCGCCGGCGTCGCACAGAAAACAAAAGCCAAGGTGAGCAGTATTCCGCCCCTAACAAAGTAGCCGCGCAGCGCGCAGGCCGCAAGCGAAAACAGCCAGGTCAGCGTCAGCACGCCGAGCCAGATCCAGGCGGCCCGGAAACGCCCCCAGAGCGCGGAGTAAGTTTCGACGCCCTCCTCCTCGTTCTCGGGCAGGCGGATCTTACGGCCGATCTCGATCACGCAGCCGTTCGTGAAAGTCAGCGCGAGAAAAAGCAGCATCCCTCTCGGCAGAGCCGCCCCAGCGACGATCCAGTCGAGGCCGGAAGTGTAAAAGTCGATGAGCGGCATCACCACCATATGGGTGAGCATATAGACGACGGGATGGCGACGGAGCCAGGCCGGCACGAAAAATTCACGCCACATTAGAAGGATGTAGGCCAACGAAAGCGCCAGCGGAGCCAGAAGCTTAGGAGCGACCGCGGCGTTGACGATGATGACAAAAGCGATGATAAAGATGATCAGCGCGCGGATCTCGCCGAAGGAGACGAGGCCGCGCGGCACGGCGCGGTAAGGCCGCCACTTTGCGTCGTCCGCCGCATCCTTGAATTCGTCGAAAAGCCTAAGCAGGAAGAAAAGGCCGAAGGAAGTCGCGACGCCGGCCGCCATCGTCCAGCCGTTGGGAAAGCCCAATCGTCCGCCTGACAAAAGCGAATAACCGACGGCTGAGAAGGTGAAGGCCGCCACCAGCGGCAAATATTGTGCGAATGGGAAACGCTCGCCCTGATAGATCCAGAAGCGAGCGGGCAGCGCCCTGGCGTTGTCCCGCTTGTCCACAGGTCTGTCCTTTTCATTCATATGAATTTCCCTCCTGCTTTTGCGTTTTATATTTTACCAAAACAACAACGCAGGCTCACCGTTTTGACATTTGGTCGTTTTCGGCCAAAACTTTGCCGGGGAGCCGTTTTGCAAATCCACAGGGGTTTTGATAAACTTTTAGACCTGAATTAAGGAGAGATGCCGGAGTGGTCGATCGGTCCGGTTTCGAAAACCGGTGTACGCATTAGCGTACCGTGGGTTCGAATCCCACTCTCTCCGCCACTAACAAAAAGGAGTAAAAAATGGGCGGCTTTTTCGGTGTTGCTTCCAAATCCGAGTGCAAACTCGACGTCTTCTTCGGAACTGATTACCACTCCCACCTGGGAACCAGACGCGCCGGTATGGCCTTCGTCGCCAAGGATGGCAGCCTCAGCAGGATCATCCACGACATCAGCAACTCTCCCTTTCGCTCGCGCTTTGAAGAGAAATTAGACTCCTTCTCAGGAAACATGGGAATGGGCGTCATCTCTGACTTCGACGCTCAGCCTTTGATCATAAGATCGCACTTGGGCGAATACGCCATCGTCACCGTCGGCATCATAAACAACACCAAGGATCTCATTGAGGAAGTCTGCCAGCGCCACGCCGTGCATTTCTCGGAAACGTCACTTGGCGAAATAAACATGACCGAACTGGCGGCTGTTCTTATCAACGAAGGCGAAAACTTCGTGGACGGCATCCAGAATCTCTACAAGAGGATCGACGGCTCCTGCTCGCTCATGCTTTTGACCAAAGACGGTCTCTACGCCGCCAGGGACTACCACGGCAGAACGCCAGTGATCCTTGGCGAAAAGGACGGCGCCCGCGCCATCACGATGGAATCGACCGCCTTCCTTAACCTCGGCTACTCGACCGTCCGCGAACTGGGCCCCGGCGAAATAGTGAAGCTGACTCCCGACGGCACGGAACAGATCCTCGCCCCTTGCGGCAAAAGGAAAGTCTGCGCCTTCTTCTGGGTCTATTACGGCTTCCCCGCCTCCACCTACGAAGGCCTAAACGTCGAGAAATTCCGCTACGCCGCCGGCCAGAAACTGGCCGAGAACGACACGGTGGAAATAGACCTGGCGGCCGGCGTCCCCGACTCCGGCACGGGCTACGCCATCGGTTACTCAAACACTCGCCACGTTCCCTTCGGCAGACCTTTCACGAAATACACTCCGACCTGGGCCAGAAGCTTCATGCCGACGACGCAGAGCGTCAGGGAAGTCATCGCCAGGATGAAGATACTCGTCGTCAAACCGCTCCTCGATCAGAAACGCGTGCTCTTCACGGAAGACTCCATCGTAAGAGGCACTCAGCTCAGAGATATCGTCTCCAGAGT
>JAFYIM010000315.1 GCA_017538635.1 bacterium | reverse complement strand
TATCCGGTACTGTCCTGGTGCTGATCTTTGTCGGCGTTTTAATATTTTTAGGCTTAAAAAATCGTGAAAAGCCGGTTCCTTACGAACCGCCCCGCCCGAGAACGAGCGTCACAGAAAGAAAGGTGAGAACGCCGCGGAAGCCTAAGATTGTCGTTTCGCAGGATACGGCCTCGACGAACGCTGCCGCGGAGGAAACTATCTCTATGCGGCAGTTGAGGCATGAAAGAGCTGTCATGTTCCTGCCAGAGGGCGATCCTATCCCTGATTTCGACACCAAAGGATTGGTGGAGGACACCGTAGCCGCTTTCAGAAGCAACGCTCCCACTGAGAAAAAGCTGGAATTGATGGAGCAGATAGCGGTCATAGGCGACAAGATGGTCATGCCGGCAGTCCTTGCGGCTTTGGAGGACAAGGACGAGGAAGTGAGGATCTTGGCGGTCGAGGCTATGAAAGCCATCGACGACCCGGCGGTCATAGAGGGCGTTGAGAAAGCCCTGAAAGATTCGGATCCTGATCTCAGGGAAGAGGCGTTGGAGTGCATTGCGACGCTTACTCCTGAAGCTAATCTTAACGACATCATCATGCAGGCCCTGAACGACCCTAATGAGGACGTCAGAGAGAACGCTCTCGACATGCTGACTATGCTGGTTGACGACTGCATGATGCCAAGCCTTGACTACGCGCTTAAGCAGGGCGACGCCGATACCCAGGAAACCTCCCTGACGCTTCTCGAACAGCTGCATGAGGAGGGAAGCCACAACGCCCTGCAGCCCATAATAGAGCAGGGTCTCCTGAGCCAATACAATGAGGTCCGCCAGATGGCTGTTTCCATTTTGCAGGAACAGACCGGCCAAAATCTCACCACTTACGAGCAGTGGGCCAAGTGGTATGAAGAAAACCGAAAGTGAAAACAGGAAAGTTCTCCGTTTCCAAAAACTGCTTGCGAAGGAAACGGAGCTTCTCAACACTTTCAATCTGGTAGCTGGTGTTGACGAAGCCGGCCGGGGACCTCTCTGCGGGCCGGTAGTCTGCGCCGCGGCCATGCACGGGAAGGATTTCCCAAGCGCCGAGGAATTTCCCTGGCTGATGGAGATCTTCGACTCCAAGCAGCTCTCTGAAAGCAAAAGGGAATACGTTTTCGAGCGCCTCATGAGCAGCGATAGTCCTTTTTCCATCTCGATTGCCATGGCGGATGCTAGGGAAATAGACGAAACGAATATTTTGAGAGCTACCCACAGGGCCATGAAAAGCGCGGTCCTGGGATTGAAGGAAGCTCCCGGGTTCGTCCTGGTGGACGGGACGGCTATACCTGACCTTGGGATCCCCCAGGAGAAGGTCATAAAAGGGGACAGTCTGTGCTTAGCTGTCGCGGCGGCTTCGATCGCCGCGAAGGTAACCAGGGACCATATCATGCTGGAGTTGGATGAAAAGTATCCGGGATATGATCTCGCAAAGAACAAAGGTTATGGGACTGCCTTCCATCTTAAAGCATTACAAAAACTTGGTCGCTCGCCAATTCACCGCAAAACTTTCTACGTCGAGGGCCTCGACGAAGACCGAGGCGCAAAGAAGGGGAAAGCTGGGGGAGGATCTGACCGCAAAAGAGCTCAAAAAAAGGGGCTTCCGGATAATCTCGCGCAACTATCGCTTTTCGAGGAGTGAGATAGACCTCGTCGCCGCCAAGGACGATATTGTCATTTTCGTCGAGGTCAAGACCAGAAGCAAAAACGTTTTCTTTCCCGTCAGGGCGCTCTCCTTCCCCCAGGAAAAGCGGATAGTAAAAGCCTCAAAGGCGTTTTTAATTGAAAACGGCCTGCAAAAGCGAAGAGTCGGCTACGTTTACTCCCTTATTCTGATCGATAGTTCCGGCGTTCCCGAAATACATCTGAGGCCTTTTAGGGTAAGGAAAATTTGCTATAATCATACATATGAAGATTATACTTTCCAATGACGACGGCATTTATTCCGAAGGACTCCTTGTCCTGGCCGAAACTTTAGCAGGCGAGAACGAAGTGACGATAATCGCTCCTGAAAGGGAACGCAGCGCCATCAGCCACGCCATCACTCTAAGAGAACCGATCATCCTCAAGAAGAAGGAGCTCGTTCCAAACGTCAAAGCCTACGCTGCTACAGGCACTCCTGCAGACTGCATGAAGATCGCCCTGCTTTCTTTCTGCGACCAGCCGGACTGCGTGGCGGTCGGCTTGAACCCCGGCTCCAACCTCAGCACAGACATAGTCTATTCCGGAACGGTCGCGGCCGCCAGCGAAGCCAATATGCTGAGCGTTCCCGCCTTCGCTTTCTCCATGGACGATTCCAAGGACGGGAAATTCTATTTTGAAACGGGAGCGAAAGCGGCTAAGGAAATGCTTTCAAAACTTGATCTCAAAGCCGCTCCCAAAGGCGTGTTTTTGAACATCAACGTTCCCAACGTGCCTTTCGAGGAGATCAAGGGCTATAAGCTCACTACGCTCGGCAAAACGAAATTTCACGAGCGCTATCTGCACAGGACCGATCCCGGCGGCAACGACTATTTCTGGATCAGCGGCGTTCTGCTGCCTGATGACGAGGACGCGAATTCCGATTACCTTGCCATCAAGCAGAATTTCATATCCGTCACTCCCTTGAAC
>JAFYIM010000314.1 GCA_017538635.1 bacterium | reverse complement strand
TTTATTTCCGCGGAACAGTTGACGTAGGCTACGACGATGGTGTCGGGGTGCTCCTCTTTGTAGCGCCTGAGTTCCTTGGGCATGAGCATATTGGCCATCGGGCAGTTGGCCCTGGGGTCCGGCGTCAGGACAGTCTTTTGGGGCGACAATATCTTGGCGCTTTCCGCCATGAAGTCCACGCCGCAAAAGACGATCGTGTCGGCGTCCGTTTTGGCGGCCAATCTAGAGAGCTCAAGGGAGTCGCCTACGAAATCAGCTAGCTCCTGCGTCTCGTAAGGAGTGTAATAGTGCGCGAGGATGACGGCGTTCTTTTCCGCCTTCAGCTTCGCCACTTTTTCTTTCAGTTCAGGAAATTCCATAACTATTTGAGAGCGATCTTGGAAACAAGAATGCCAAGAGCTCGTTTGTCGTT
Organism: bacterium; assembly: GCA_017538635.1. The sequence continues at coordinate 7,080 of JAFYIM010000314.1, read as the reverse complement.
TTCAGGAATGAAGGTCGAACTTATCTTAAGGGAGCATCTGAGCATCCCCTGCTCTTCACCATCAAAGGGGAACTCTACTTCCTGCCAGTCAGGAGAGGTGATGGTTTTCTTCACTTCGCTTTTGCCGTTGACGGTCAGAGCAAGTTCCAGCTGACCTGACTCGAATTGTCTGGCGTCGGTAGCGCACCTGATCACTAGTCCTTTAGCGTTCTCGCCCTTGAGGACAAAGACCGCGCTGCCGCCCGTCCAGGAGGCGTAGCTCTCCCCTATCTTTTCCGGCGGATAGAAGCCGGTCGAAAGGTACCGGTTCGCTTCTTCAGAAATCGTTATCTCGCTTGGGGCGCCGGCGAAGGCGCTTTCCAATATCTCTTTGGCGCCGCGGCCGTCCGTTTCAACTTTTTCAACTTTGGCCGTTATGGGAACGTTAAGCAGGCCGACGTAGGCGCTCTCGTCTTCCAGGGCGATCTTGAAGGCCAGCATCCTATCCGTCCAGTCGTAGCAGTGCTCAATGTGGTCACGCCCGGGGTGCGCAGCGACGGTCACGGTGTATTCGCCGGGGCCAAGGAAGGGCGGAAGGTCGAAACTGACGGTCAAGCCTTCGCCGGCTTTGAGGGCGGGCGAAGTTTTTTTCAACAGCATGGTGTTGGTGCCCAATACTTCGTAACCGAGGCGGTCCCTTAAGGAGAAGCCGACGGTCGGAGGCTCGATGTCGTTCAGGGCTTTCACGGTTACCCTGAGTTCGGCTTTGTGGCCGGCGAAAAGCGTTCTTGTTTCGCAGCCGTCGCTGACAAGCGAGACTTTTTCGATCAAAGCTTCGAATGAACCGGAGTGCTGCGGCTTACTGTCTTTCGCTTCAAGTTTCTTGCGCTCAAGAATGAAGGACTCCTTGTCGGAATCGTCTCTTACAAGCAGCGTGTTGTAAAAATTCAGGACGTTCTCGGGCGTATCGTTGGCGACGATCCTGCCCTTGTGCAGCAGTACGGCGGAATCGCAAAGCAACTTCACCGCGCCGGGGTCGTGAGAAACGAAAATGAGCGTTCCGCCTTTGGCGCGGAAATCCTTCAAATATTTCAGGCACTTCTGCTGGAAATAGGCGTCGCCCACCGCCAGCGCCTCGTCGATGATGAGAATGTCGGGATCGACGTTGGCGGCGACGGAGAAACCGAGTCTGAGTGCCATGCCGGTCGAATAGATGCGCAAGGGGTGGTCAAGGAAATCGCCGAGTTCAGCGAACTCCACGATGCTCTGCAGCTTCTTCTCGATATCTTCGTCGGAAAGTCCCAAGAGGCGCGCGTTGAGGTAAATGTTCTGGCGCCCCGTGAATTCCGGATGGAAGCCCGAGCCCAGTTCGAGCAGACCAGCGATGCGGCCTTTGATCTCTACGCTGCCGAAAGTCGGCGAGAGCGTTCCGCAGAGGATCTTCAGAAGCGTGCTCTTGCCGGCGCCATTCACGCCGATGATGCCCAAGGAACTCCCTTTTCTAATGTTCAGGTCAAGGTCCCTCAGCGCCCAGTAAGCCCAGTGAAAGGACATGCCTTTGGGCGTCAGCCATTCCTTAAGCCGGTCCAGAGGTCTGTCGTACACTCTGAAGCGTTTGCTCAAGCCTTTTATCTCAATAACATTTTCTTCATTCATATCAGATCTGGTCAGGCAGTTCTTTCTTCAGCTTAAGGTAAAAAATGTTCCCCAGGGTCGAAAAGACCAGGCCGCAGAGCAGCAATATCCCCAAAGTCGGCAAAAAGCTGCTTTGGCTGGGCAATAGTTTCTGGGGCAGGAAATCACAATAGACCACGTTTTCGTAGAAAAGGATCTGGAAAGCGCGGGAAAGATAATACAAAGGGTTGACTAAAAGAAGCAGCGGACCGAAGGAGACGATCCTTTCCGTCAGCTCCCTGAAGTAAACGATGGGCGTCATCCAGAACCAAACCTGCAGCGCGATGGAGACGAACTGCATCATGTCCCTGAAATAGGCCGTAGCGGTGGCAAGGAAGATGCCGAGACCATAAGTCATCAAGCCCTGCAGAAGGTAAAGCACAGGAAGCCAGATTATGGATGGCGGGATCCTATGCCCGGTAATGACCATCACGACAAGCAGAATGGCGTGCATTATAAAGAGCGTGATAAGCCCGCTGATCACCTGGTAAAGCACAAGAATGGGGTGCGGGAAGGAGACCTTCTTGATGAGGTTGCTGTGACTTAGGAAGGCTAAAGAGTTCCTCGTCAGCGTCTCGGACAAAGTCAGCCAGGGCAATAATCCCGCGCAGATGTAGATACTGAGCGCGTACGGGTCCTCGATGTCCGGGAAGCCCACCCGGCCCGGGATTCTTGACCCGACAACGCGCGCCAAAATGACGGCGTAGATGAAGATCTGAGCCAGAGGCTGCAGGATGTTCCAGAAAACGCCGATGACGCTCCCGGCGTAGCGGGCGCGGAAGTCCTGCACGACGAGGTCCCAAAGCAGGGAGCGGAAACGCCAGATATCTTTGACTAGCATAAGCGTGCGTAGGGGTTGTTTTCCATTTCGTAGCCGACGGAAGAATCTTCTCCGTGGCCGGGGTAAATTTTCAGGTCGGGTGGAAGCGTGAAAAGCTTTTCCTTCAGGCTCTTCAGGAGCGCTTCGTAACTGCCGCCCGGGAAGTCCGTTCTCCCGATGCTCTCTTTAAAGAGCGTGTCGCCCGTAAAGAGCGCCTGTTCGGAAGTGATTGGGTCCGTCGCCAGGTAGCAGGCGCCGCCACTGGTGTGCCCGGGCGTCCAGAGGACCGTCCAATCAAGGCCTCCCGCCTCGAAGGTCTCGCCGTCCTCAAGAAGCCTGTCCGCACCTTCAAGGCTTATGATCTCCGAAAAGAAGCAGGAAAGGTTGCGTTCGGGATCTTTCAAGGCCACGTTCTCCTCGCGGTGCAGGACCAGAGGCACTTCGGGGAAGCACTTCTTAAGCTCAGTTACCGCTCCGATATGATCGACGTGCGCATGCGTCAGCAGGATCAAATCAAGACTGAACTCCTTGTCCTTGAGATAAGCCACTAGCTTTTCCCCTTCCGCCCCGGGATCGATGCAGACGACCTTGGAGGAACCGTTCCTGGCGACCAGGTAGCAATTGGCCGCCAGCTCCCCCAAAGGCAGCACGTCTATCGATATATTTCTCTCATTTGCCATAATATAAAATTATATCAAAAATAAAAAAAAGCCTTCCCATAGGGAAGGCTCGTATTTTTTGAAGCAAAATCTCGCTTACTGTTCGAACTCTTCGTAGATGGCCCGGACAGCCTCCTCGAAATCGTTCAGTTCCACACCTACTATCATGTTATCCTGCGTGGAGCCGAGGTCGATGACCTGGAGGTTGATGCCGCGCTTACTGAGGGCTGTGCATAAGCGGCCAGCGAAGCCTACGCAGCGGATCATGCCCTGGCCGACGGTCGCTATGAGAGCGAGGTTGTCGGTTACTTCCAAGCGGTCAGGCTGCAGCGTTCTCTTGATCTCTTCCAGGATCGAAGGCAGCTGTTCGCCGATGAACTCTTTCCTCACGATGACGGACATCGTGTCGATGCCGGTCGGCGCGTGCTCAAAGTTCACGCCGTGCGATTCGAAGATCTGCAGGAAGCGACGGCCGAAGCCGACCATCTTGTTCATCAGGATCTTCTCGATCTGGATGAGGTAGAAATCCTTCCTGCCGGCGATGCCGGTCACGATCCTGTCGTCCTTGGGACGCCTGGCGACGATCCTTGTGAAGGGTCCGTCGGGATCGTTGGTGTTCTTTATCTCAATGGGAATGCCGGGATCGGAAACAGGGTAGATGGACTCGTCATGCAGAACGTTGGCGCCCATATAAGCTAGTTCGCGGAGCTCTTTGTAAGTCAGAGTCTCGATATGCTTGGGACTGTCGACGAGCCTCGGGTCCGCCATCATGAAGCCGTTGACGTCCGTCCAGTTCTCGTAAAGCTCGGCTCTCACGGCCCTGGCCGCCACGGCGCCGGAAATGTCGCTTCCGCCGCGGGAGAAAGTTTTCACTTTGCCGCTTGGCGTGCAGCCGTAGAAGCCCGGCATGACGACGAGGCCGTCGCCTTTCAGCTGTTCGCCAAGCTTATCGTAAGTTTCTTCGCTGATAAGTCCGTTCGATTCGATCTGGAGATATTCGGCCGGCTCGACGAAACGCGCGCCGAGCCAGGTCGCCACAATCTTACCGCAAAGGTATTCGCCGCGGGAAGCCATGAAATCTTTTGTGGCGATACGGCGCATATCGTTTTCGGTCTCGTCTAAGAGCTTGTCGATATGGATGTCGATGGAAAGGTCCTGGACGATCTCTTTGTAGCGCGTCCTGATCTTCTGGAAGACCGGGGCGATGTCCAATCCCTGCTCCAGCATGCTGTGGCAAAGCAGAAGCATATCGGTTATCTTGACGTCGTCACTGAATCTTTTTCCAGGAGCGGAAACGACTACGATCTTGCGCTCGGGATCGCTCCCTATGATAGCGCGGACTTTCAGGAAATGCTCGGCATCCGCCAGGGATGAACCGCCGAATTTACAGACTTTCAAACTCATGATTCAAACAAAAAAACGGCGGGAACCGCTCTCTTGAGCGGCCCCCGCTGGGAAAAGATTATCGGGAAACGGTGGCCGAAACTGTGGCCTTCTTGTACCAAAGCACGAACGTGAACGGCAGCCAAATAGATTCTTCCTGCGGGACGACCGTGGTGATCTGGGTCATGCCGTTGGCTTTCGCTTTCGCGGTCAGGTCGGATAGTGTTTCGTTGAAGTTGACTTCACGTCCGCCTTCTGTCCAAAGAGGATAGGTGGGGAGGAAATAGAGGCCGCATCTGCTGGCCAATAAGCCAATGGACTGATTGCCGTCGCAGGGCATGCCTCTGAAGGAGGCGTTCTTGGCGACTGAAATGTCGGCGCAGCCGGCTAAGACCAAGGTGGCCAGAAGCACTAGGGACAACACTACTTTTTTCATATTTTCTCCTATGGTTTGGATGGTTATGATTTATCGGAGTGAGAGGATTCGAACCTCCGACTTCTTGCTCCCAAAGCAAGCGCTCTAGCCAGGCTGAGCTACACTCCGTTAATAACTAACTGATTTTAGCAAAATTTACCTGGCGGAGAGTGAGGGATTCGAACCCCCGGACCGTTTCCGGTCAACGGTTTTCAAAACCGTCGCGATCGACCACTCTGCCAACTCTCCGCAAAGTATTGATAAATTATAGCAAAAATCGCCGTAAACACACTAAACAAGCGACCGTTAAGGCGTGCTTCCCTTGATTGACTAATCGTTTTGCTTCTAATAGAATACTACGTAGGTTAAGATATGAGATTTCCTTCGGCAAACGGTATTGAAAGACCAATTAGGTTAAGCGAAGCAACGCGGCGCTTCGCCCTTGATTCGCTCGGCCGCAAATACGGACTCTTGACACGCTCGAATCCGGGCGTTGATCTTACAGCCGGGGAGTTAGCTGATCTTACCGACCTTGAAAAATACGACCTTGCGATAAAAAAGATCGCCCTCGAAGCGCCCATCCGCATCTGCCCGGGCGAACTCGTATCCGGCGCCGCGACTTTGGGCGCCGCCATCGACCATAAGGTCCCGGCCTTTTGCGACGGGAAACACCTTTTCTGGAGCGTCAGCCACCTGACCGTCGATTTCGAGACCGTCGTCAGAAAAGGCGTGGGCTATATCGAGGAACAGGCGAAATCAGCCTTCCTAAAATATCAGGGCACCGAAAGGGAAGCGTTTTGCAAAAGCGCCCTGAACTGCCTCACTGCTTTTAGGCTCTATCACAAGCGTTACCTTGAGGCGCTGAAAGAAAGATCTGAATACCGCAGCAATTACGAAAACCTGCTAAATGTCCCCTTCTCCCCCGCCAAGAACTTCTATGAGGGCGTGCAAGCCATCTGGTTCACTTTCTCCTTTCTCAGGCTCTGCGGCAACTGGCCGGGTATAGGAAGGATCGACGTTCTCCTTGGCGATCTTCTGGAAAAAGACCTCAAAGAGGGAAAGCTGACGCTTGACGAGGCAAGGGAGATCCTATCCCACCTCTTCATCAAAGGCTGCGAATGGATCTGCGGCGGCGACTACGGTTCGGGCGACGCCCAGCACTACCAGAACATCGTGCTTTCGGGGACGGACGAAAACGGGAAAGACGTGACGAACGCTGTCACTTACCTTGCGCTGGACATCGTCGAGGAGACCGGCATCAGCGACTTCCCCATTACTGTGCGCCTTAATAAAAATACTGACGAAAAACTTTTAAAGCGCGTAGCCGAAACTATGCGCTATGGCGGCGGCATCGTTGCCGTTTACAACGAGGAGACCGTGCTCCGCTCGCTTATTGATTACGGATACCCTAAGCCAGAGGCCGCGAAGTTCGCCAACGACGGCTGCTGGGAAGTGCAAGTCCCCGGCAAGACAAATTTCTCCTATCACCCCTTCGATTCCCTAGCCATATTGCAAAAAGAGACGCTGAAGAGCTACGACGGGAGCGTTGACTTCGCCAGCTTTGAGGAACTGTACTCCGCTTACGTTAAAGACCTCAAAGCGTTCCTTGAGACCTTGCTGAAGGATAAGCTTAATTTCAAGCCGAGCTCCCCCTGCACGGTCGTCTCGCTCTTTGAGGAAGGCTGCCTCAAGAAGGGCCTGTCGTACCTGGAAGGCGGTCCCATTTACAACGTCTATTCCCCGCACATAGGCGGCCTCGCCGATACGGTGAACTTCCTCTATGCCGTAAAAAAGCTGGTCTTCGACGACGCCCTCGTAAGTTTCCGGGAACTGATCGGAATATTGGCCGCCAACTGGGAAGGCTATGAGACTTTACTCGCCTACGCCAAAACAAAATACGCCTACTACGGAAACGATCACGACGAGGTGGACGAGCTTTGCGCACGTCTAATAAACGATTTTGCGGACGGCTGCGACGCATTGAACAACAGGTCCGGCTACATCTTCCCGGGCGGCGTCAGCACTTTTGGCCGGCAGCTGCAATGGTCGAAGCACCGCCTCGCCTGCGCGCACGGGCGCAAGGCCGGGGAAGTCCTGGCCGCCAACGCCTCCCCCACTCCGGGAAGCGATCAAGTTGGCGCGACGGCCGT
>JAFYIM010000313.1 GCA_017538635.1 bacterium | reverse complement strand
TCAAGGCCGAGATCTTTCGCGTTCTCTTTGGCGAGTTCCAGCGCTTTTTTAGAAATGTCGGTGGCCGTAAAAGTCCATTCCGGCAAAGCATGCGCGAGAGCCAAAGCGATTGCTCCGCTTCCGCAGCCTAGGTCAAGGCCAATTCCAGCAGGTTTCGCTTCCTTAAGTATGCGCTCGACCATCTCTTCCGTTTCCGGTCTTGGCACGAGCACATCAGGAGTGATCTTTAGCTCTATTTCATGGAAAGGCTGGCTTCCTATTATGTAGGCCAAAGGATATCCGCTCTCTCTTTTCTTCAGAAGCGCATTGAAGTCTTCGCCGCTTTTTTCGGCGAATTCCCTAAGCCAAAGCTCTTCCCTTTCTATTTCGGTCATTTTAGAAGAGATCCGGGCTCATGAGGCTGAAGAAGTCCATAAACTTATCCCTCGGGATATAGAAAGACTTCTTGTAAACGTTGTCGTGATCCTTTTCGAGGTTGAAATCCACCTGCTCTATGATGTTGCCGTGGTACTGCAAGTCTAGTCCCTGGCGGGAGACGATCGTGAAGTCCATGGGCGCGTAGGTGATCCTGAATTCGTTGGTCGTGCCGCCGCGCATCAAAACTTCCTCCTGATGCCAGTTGTAGTCATGCGGCGGGAAGGATTCCATCAGCGTACCGAAGCTGGCGAGACGCCCTCTCGGGCAGATGGACAAGGTCATGTCGTGATCGACAGGAGCGCCGTGAATGATGATCGTGCCTCTAGCCTCGACCAGGAAAGAGTAAGATTCGCTTACGTCGAAGAGATCCTTGCTGGAGTACCTCGGCGTTATGTAGAGGTCGCGGCGATGGAACAAAGGAACGCCGGGCTCAGGTTTCGAGCCGTCTTTCGGAACTTTGAGAATGGGCGTGACGTCCAGGTTGCAATAGACCTCTATCCCCTCGTCCCTCATCTTGGCATACTTCCACATACCGAGCTTTCTTTCCACAGCCATCCTTTGGCAGGAACGGTAGAAGGGCGGATTCTTTTTCAGTTCGCCCATGATGACCGCGTAGCCGCTTCTCAGCAAAAGCGGGCCAAGATCCTGAGTCTTGTGGTAGTAGATGTAAGTCGAGCATTGGTTCGTTCCTTCCGGCGGTTCGGGGATGTAGGCCATGAACTGCTTGACGGTATGGTTCTTGATCCAGGTGTCGACCTCGACTTCCATATCCTTGTACTCTTTCGACTTGATGTCAAAGTAAGCGGAGAGCGTCTTCAAAGATTCCTTGTCCTTGGAACCGATGATAGCGATCTCGGCTTCCCTCACATCAACGCGCCATTCCCCTTTCACGGAATGGAACCAGGGCAGGTCAACGCCCTCGCAGACCCACTCTTTCTCTTTACGCAAGGGGACCTTGGCGATGATCTGCTCCACTTCCTCCGGCGCGGTGAAGTAAAAATAAGCGCCGGCGCCCAAAAGCAAAAGCACAAGAATAAACAAAAATTTCTTCATACCCCAATTATATCAAATCAGAATGCTCTACTTTGTTTGGGCGTCTTCGATGAGTTTGTTGATCCTTGGGCGCAAAACTTCCGTGCCGGAGAGAGGCGGAACGCAGCGGCCTTTGTCGCTAGCAAAGGTGGCGTCGGCGAAACGCTGCCTGGCTTCCTCGCCCTTTGCTATTTTCTCTTGCTCTAGTTCGGCGATGTTTTTAAGGATGATTTGCTTTTCTTCTGGGGAGGCCGTCGGGAGCTGCTCGGCGAGAAGGCCTATCTTGGCAAGATAATAGGAAGCGTCGATCCAGCCTTCGAGTTCCCAGAAAAGTTTCGCGTCTGTTTTTGGCAGTTCTTTTTTCAAAATCTCGGTCGCTTCGAGAAGATCTAGGAAAGCTTTCGGAAAATCAGT
>JAFYIM010000312.1 GCA_017538635.1 bacterium | reverse complement strand
TGGCCATTATATACGTAATTTTTCCCCTCTAGAGCAAGCTGAAACCCGTAGGGGTATTCCATAGTTTCGAATTCATGGTCGAATCTATAATTTTCTCCGGACATTTCTATCGGTTCCTTAAGAATGCCTGTGCTTGTAACCTTAAAAGAAGTCGGAATGGCATAGGAATTGTCGTAGTAGTAATCGTCGTAATAGTAATCGCGATTGCCAACCCAAATCCATAATCCATCGTCGTCGTTCTTGCTGCTCATCTTGGAAACAAGTTTCTGATTCTTAGCGGAATATTTGACGGAACATTTGAAGGAAGATTTATTAACTGAATATTTATATTTGCTTGATAATTTGTTTCCTTTCCCTCCTTGTTTTACAGCAGGAACATAGGCCTCGTCATAACCAATATAGAGCAGGTTATTAGTATCGGCAAGTCTTTTCATCATGTCGCTGTCAAGGGTGGCCTTTATTGAGGCTTTTTGCTCGCAGGATGAATAATAGCAGTATCGCCACTGATAACTACCGGCTTGGAGAGGAAGGACAAGTGCTGCCACAAAAATGGCAAATAAGATGTTTTTCATATGATTTTTGGTTTTAGGTAAAGGTTAAAAAAGGAATAAGATACATAATTGTACTAACAACCATACAAATATGTCAAGACACCAATTTGAAGACAAGAGTTCCGATTGTTTTAAAAGCCGGTTTTTGGTATCATCTCTTAATAGTATTTTTATTCAATCAACCTTAAATTAACCTTTACAAAGGAAAATTATGGCTACCACCAAAAAAGCTGCTCCCGCCAAGAAAGCCCCGAAGTACGTCTATACTTTCGGCGCCGGCAAGGCGGAAGGTAACAAAGACATGAAGAACCTCCTCGGCGGCAAAGGCGCGAACCTTGCTGAAATGTGCTCGATCGGCCTGCCCGTCCCCGGCGGTTTCACTGTCACGACTGAATGCTGCACCGCTTATTTTGAAAACAAAGGCAAGTACCCCTCCTGCCTGGCCGCTCAGGTCAAAGACGCTGTCGCCAAGATGGAGAAGGTTATGGGCAAGAAGTTCGGCGACAAGAAGAATCCTCTTCTCGTTTCCTGCCGTTCCGGTGCCCGCCAGTCCATGCCCGGCATGATGGAGACCGTCCTTAACGTCGGTCTCTGCACCGAGACGATCCCGGGCCTCATCGCCAAGACCAACGAGCGTTTCGTTTACGACGCTTACCGCCGCCTGATCACCATGTACGCTGACGTCGTCATGGAAAAGGCCGAGGGCATCGAGCCCGCCGACGGCGAAGGCATCCGCCGCCAGTTGGAAGGCATCATGGACGCCCTGAAAGCCAAGAAAGGCTACAAGAGCGACACCGATCTTACCTCTGAAGATCTGCAGTACCTCTGCAAAGAATATAAAGCCAAGATCAAAAAAGTCCTGGGCAAAGAGTTCCCCGACACCGCGGAAGCTCAGCTCTGGGGCGGCATCGGCGCCGTGTTCAAATCCTGGAACGGCAAACGCGCCATCGCTTACCGCCGCATCGAAGGCATCCCCGATGACTGGGGCACCGCCGTCAACGTGCAGGCCATGGTCTTCGGCAACATGGGCGAAACTTCCGCCACCGGCGTCGCTTTCTCCCGCAACCCCGCCACCGGCGAACACAAGTTCTACGGTGAATGGCTGATCAACGCCCAGGGCGAAGACGTGGTCGCGGGCATCCGCACCCCGAACCCCCTGAACAAGGCCACCAAGAACGAACAGAACAAACACATGAAGTCCCTCGAGGAAGCTATGCCGGCCGTTTACAAACAGCTCGACAACATCCAGAAGAAGCTCGAGAAACACTATCATGATATGCAGGACATCGAGTTCACGATCGAAGACAAGCAGCTCTGGATGCTCCAGTGCCGCGTCGGCAAACGCACCGGTATGGCCGCTCTCAACATGGCCATCGATATGGTTAAAGAAAAACTGATCGACGAGAAAGAAGCCGTCATGCGTTTGAAACCCGCCCAGCTCGATGAACTTCTGCACCCCATTCTGAATCCTGCCGAAGAAAAGAAGGCGACCGTCATCGCCAAAGGTTTGCCCGCCGGCCCCGGCGGCGCCGTCGGCAAGATCTACTTCACGGCTGAAGCCGCTTGCGAAGCCGTCAAGAAGAACCCCAAGCAGCCCGTCATCCTCGTCCGTGAAGAGACGAACCCCGAGGACGTCGAAGGTATGCGCGTGGCCGCCGGTATCCTTACCGGCCGCGGCGGCATGACCAGTCACGCCGCTCTCGTGGCCCGCGGCTGGGGCAAGTGCTGCATCGTCGGCTGCTCCGACATTGATGTCAACACCTCCGCCAAGACCATGAAAGTCGCCGGCAAGACCTTCAAGGAAGGCGACGTCATCAGCCTGAACGGCTCCAAGGGCTATGTTTACGGCACCGAAGTCAAGACGATGGACGCTTCCGAGAATCCTTCTCTCCAGAAGTTCATGAAGCTGGTTGACAAGAACCGCAAGATGAAGATCAGGACCAACGCCGACAACCCCGCCGACGCTCTCCAGGCCCTGAAGTTCGGCGCCGAAGGCATCGGCCTCTTCAGAACCGAACACATGTTCTACGGCAAGAACTCCGAGAAACCGCTCTTCCTGCTCCGCCAGATGATCCTGGCCAAGGACGTCAAGGAAAGAGAAGCGATCCTTGCCAAGCTGGGCGTTTACGTCAAAGCCAGCGTCAAGGACACCATGAAAGTCATGAACGGCAAGCCGGTCGTCTTCCGTCTCCTGGATCCGCCTCTGCATGAATTCGTCCCGCAGGACGAGGCCAAGCAGAAAGAGCTGGCCAAAGCTCTGAAGATCGACGTCAAGGAAGTCCGCGAGCGCGGCGAAGGCCTCCACGAGGTCAACCCGATGATGGGTCACCGCGGCGTCCGTCTGGGCGTCACTTATCCGGAAGTAAGCAAGATGCAGTTCAAGGCCATCTTCGAAGCCACCGCTGAACTCAGAAAGGAAGGCTTCAATCCGAAACCCGAGATCATGGTCCCCGTGACCTGCTCCGTCAACGAACTGAAGTTCCAGAAGAAGCTTTGCGACGAGGTCTTCGAGGAAGTCAAGAAGGCCACTGGCGACAAGAAGCTCTCTTATATGTTCGGCACGATGATCGAAATTCCGAGAGCCGCTCTGCTGGCCGACGAAATGGCTGAAGTGGCCGAATTCTTCTCTTTCGGCACAAACGACATGACCCAGATGGGCTTCGGCTTCTCCAGAGACGACATCGGCGCCTTCATGGGCGATTATCTCGACAAGAAGATCCTGCCCGCCGACCCGTTCCAGACCCTGGACCAGGACGGCATCGGCCAGCTCGTTCAGATCGGCACCATGCTGGGCCGCGACACGCGTCCCAATTTGGAAGTCGGTATCTGCGGCGAGCACGGCGGTGACGCCGAAAGTGTGAAGTTCTGCTACTTCAACGGCCTCGACTACGTTTCCTGCAGCCCCTTCCGCGTTCCTATCGCCCGCTTGGCCGCCGCTCAGGCCGCCATCGAGGAAGAAAGGGCCGCCAAGAAGTGCAAATGCGGGAAGTGCAAATAACTTCCATTAATCGAATGGTCTCCGGAATTTTTCCGGAGACCATTTTTTTCCCAAAGGAAAAAGCTATGAAAACTTTAAGCCTTCTTCTTATCGCGAGCCTTGCTTTCTGCCTCTTCGGCTGCAAGACGACCGAAACTCAAGAGCTTCAGCCTCCTCCCGAAGAGGAATTCGTTGAAGTTCAGCCCGCCGCTCCTGAAACTCCGGCAGCCCCGGCTGCTCCCGGACTGACGAAAAACGCGGACGGCACTTTCACCATGCAAATGTCGGAAGTGAAGTAAAAAAAGAATAAGGGCGCTTTAATAAGCGCCCTTATTTTTTGCGTCGGCGTAGATGCTCTGCAGTACGCCAAGCGCGATCATAGTGCAAAGAAGCGAAGACCCGCCGTAAGAGAAGAGGGGAAGGGGAACGCCGATGACAGGCATAAGCCCTGTGCACATTCCGACGTTCATTATGACATGCGTCGCGATAAGGACGGCTATGCCCGTCGCCACCGTAACGCCGAAAAGGTCGCGGGCGCCGCGGGCGATCCTAAGGGCCGCCAGGATCAGGAAGAAGTAAAGGCAGAGCAAAAGCACGGAGCCAATGAAGCCCCATTCCTCCCCGAATACCGAGAAGATAAAGTCCGTGTGCCTTTCCGGCAGAAAATTCAATTTGCTCATGCGGGATTCCCCGTATCCTCTGCCGAAGAGCATTCCGCTGCCAAGCGTCAGTTTCGACATCAGGGCGTGGTAGCCGTAGCCCCAGGGGTCTCTTTCGGGATGCCAGGTCAAAAGGAAGCGCTGCTTCTGATAGTTTTTCAAAAGGAACATCCAGACGGGCGGAAAGGCCGCCACTACGCCCAAAAAAGTCGTTAAGAGCAGACTGAGTTTCGTGCCGGTAACAAGGAACATGGCGATAACGACCGGGAAAAACGTCAGCATGGTACCGAGGTCGGGCTGGAGCAGGATCAGCGCCATGGGGATGGCCAGGATGCCGAACGACATGAAATAATATTTCCAGTTGTAGCGGTGTTCCTCAAAATCCGCGAAATAGCGCCCGAAAAGGAAAATCACGGCTATTTTGGTGAATTCCGACGGTTGTATCCCGAATGAGCCGAAACCCAGCCAGGCTTTCGCTCCGTTGCGTTCCTGGCCTATTATGAGGACCAACAGCAAAGAAAGAAGCGAAACGGCGTAGATGATGGTGGCGTAGTGGTGGAAAAACAAGTAGGGGATGAGCGAGACGCCGACGGCCAAAATTATCGCGATAAGAAGCCACATCAACTGCCTGGAAACATAGTCGGACTGGTAGCCTAAGGAGGCGGAATAAATGGCCAGAACTCCCGTGACGCAGAGCAGAATGGCCGGGATCCACAAGAAGTAGCAGATATGGTAGTGCCTGAGATCCCTCATTTTCGCAAGGCGTTCACAACGTATTTTCCAAGAATGTCAGTCTCTATGTTGAGCGGATCGCCGACCTTCAGATATTTCAGCGTGGTATTTTCAAAGGTCGCCGGGATGATGTGCAGAGAAATGTCGGGGGAGGCGTAGGCGATCGTAAGGCTGATGCCGTTGACGGCGATATATCCTTTCTCCACGGCGTATTTCGAAAGTTCAGGCGGGATAGTGAAGCGCAGGACCATGTCCTCTCCTTCGCGGTGGAAGGAGCGCAGGGGAACGCAGCAGTCAACGTGCCCTTCCACGAAGTGCCCGCCCAGTCTGGTATTGGGCGTGACGGCGCGCTCAAGGTTCACGTATTGGCCATATTTGAGACTAGAAAGCGAGGTGCGTTTGATCGTTTCGCCCTGTAGCTGGACGGTGAAGGAAGCGTCGTCTTTTTTCGTCACGGTCGTGCAGACGCCTTCTATCGCCACGCTTTCGCCCAATGACAATTCGCCGGCAAAGGGCGCTTTGACGGTCAGGCTAAGGACATGCCCCTCTCTTTTGAGTTCCAGGACCTGGCCAATTTTTTCTACGATGCCTGTGAACATAAGTATTTGAGGCACTTTGACAGCGTCTCTTTAAGTTTTCCGCGCGGGGATATAATGTCTATCTGACCGTGCTCCAAAAGGAATTCCGCCGTCTGGAAGCCTTCCGGCAGATCCTGGCGGATGGTCTGCTTGATGACGCGCCCGCCGGCGAAGCCGATCATGGCTTTCGGTTCGGAAATGATGATGTCGCCAAGCGTCGCGAAGCTTGCGGTCGTCCCGCCGTAGGTCGGGTTCGTCAGAATGACGACGTAGGGGATGCGGGCGTTTTTCAATTTCCCTATCGCCGCGGCGGTCTTGGCCATCTGCATGAGGCCTATGATTCCTTCGTGCATTCTGACGCCGCCGGAAGCGGTGACGACGACGAGGGGGATCTTTTTCTCAAGCGCCAATTCCGCGGCTCTGGTGATCTTTTCACCGACAGCCGAGCCGATGGAGCCGCCCATGAAATCAAAATTCATGACGGCCAAAACGATGTCCTGCCCCTCGACTTTCCCTGTGCCAGTGATGACGGCTTCGGGCTCCCCGGTCTTCTCGCGGTTCTCAGCGTGCTTTTCGGGATAGGGTTTGCCGTCGCTGAATTTAAGGGGATCGCCGGAAATAAGGGAATGGTCGAATTCCGAGAAAGAATTCTCGTCGCAAAGGAGATCGATCCTGTCAGCCACCGGCAGCTTGTAATGAAAGCCGCATTTGGGGCAGACTTCGGAAGCTTCCGTAAGCTTTTTAGCGTAAATTATCTCACCGCAGCCCGAGCATTTGGTCCAGAGACCGTCAGGGATAACTCTGCGCTTTTTGCGCAAGCGGGAAAAATTGTTTATCAATTGCTACCTCGGGGGGAGAGTGCCGAGGGCCGGACTCGAACCGGCACGTGCAAAAGCACAAGGGATTTTAAATCCCTGGCGTCTACCAATTCCGCCACTTCGGCATTTAATGAATGAAATTGGAGGCGGCGATCGGAATCGAACCGATGAATGAAGGTTTTGCAAACCTTTGCCTTAGCCACTTGGCTACACCGCCTTTTTTAGAAATTGTGTTGATTATCCTACCAAAAAGGCCTTTGCAAGTCAATCAGCCTTTAGGGGGCTTTTCGGGTTTTGCGGGCCTAATAGGCTTTACTATTGAGACTTTGATCTCTTTGGGCTCTATAATTTTCACTCTTCCGGCTTTCACCGGCAGCACTTTCACGGGAAGGGTGTATTCCGAGGGGGCGAGGTTAGAGACATCGACGAAAGCCTTGACTTCTTTGGGGTCAAACTCCTCGAAGTCGTCCATCGGCACTTCCATGGTTATGTCAACGGTGGCGGGGGTGAAGGTCGCCTCGCAGTTGCCCTGCGGGGTGCCGAAGTGCTCGACGGCGATCTTTTCCATGGCGACGATCTTGGGCGCGTGGCTGATCTCAAGCTTTACCCTGACGTTCCTGGTGTGCGTTTCGATCTTTTCCGGGACGATGACGGAGCAGAAAGTGTCGAGATTTTTCCTGACGCCTTCCACGCTCAAGCTTTCCGTCATGACGCCGGTCATCTTTGAAAGCAGCTCCCCCGGGCCCTTGACGGTCACGAAAGAGGGCGTTATGTTGGTGGCGGAAACAGTGTAGCCGTCGCCCGGTTCGCCCTTGATGTCGACCAGGACCGGCAGGCTGCGGTCGCTTATGGTATCGATGACGGCTTTCAAGCGTTTGGGCTCAATGTCCACGACGTTGAATTTGCCCTTGAAATCCTGGGGACCCATGTAGCGGGCCATGGAAGGCTTCAGCTCCAGGGCGGGGATGACGTTCTGCTGCGTCTCACTGGAAAAGTCCAGCATCAGGGAAAAGTCATCAGGCCTGATGAGGTCGCGGTCCATCTTCGTGCAGAGGACCGTCAGCTCGACCGTGTTCACTTCCTCCGTGGAGTTGGTGTAGCAGGTGAACGCCGTGAACTTCTCCGGGTCGCTCACGTTGCAGAGGATCTCGGCCTTCATGGTGAATTCCTCGGCGCCGCTCAGCTTGTAGCGCCCCCAAAGGAAAAGCGAGAGTCCGATGGAGATGAGGATAACGGTCGTCAGCCTCGTTCCTTTGAATTGATTGAGTTTGAAATCCGCCATTTTATTTCTCGTAGGTAAGGTAGGGTTCCAGTTCAAAAAGCAGTTCTTTTATCTTTTCCGCGCCGTCGTCGTAGGTCTCGTCGTCCTCCACGGGAGCGGAGAAACGTATGAAGGACCAGCGGTCGCCCAGTCCTTTGAAGACAAGGTCGAAGGTCGTCTTAAAGGGCAGCCACATATAGCGTCTGGTGGCGTAAAGTATTGGCGAGGTCTTATGCAGCTTGTGGTCGCACTGGTACCAGTAGATGATGGTTTCCTTGATGTTCGCCTGGATGAAGCTGACGTCCATTCTGGCGGCGTTGAAACTGGTCTCGCCCAGCGTCAGCGGGAAATCCGTGGGTTCGTCGATGGTCCAGCCCTGGCTGGGGAAGCAGGCTTCCGGCGCGTGGATGGAGTGGTGGTCCTTGTCGTTTTGGACGATCGCCAGCATCGTCGATTCCGGCGCGCGGTGCATTTGGATGACCTGAACGAGGGCGAAGCTGCGCAAGAGCTGCGTCTGCTGCATAACCCTGCCCCTGTCCTCCGCGGTCTTGGCTTCCTTGGCTTTCAGAACGAGGTTGGAGCGCCAGAAGGTGGCGCTCATGACGAGCTGGGTGGCGCTCAGCGCG
>JAFYIM010000311.1 GCA_017538635.1 bacterium | reverse complement strand
CGAGGTAAGCCAGCGACAATCCCAGGAAAACATGCCAGGAAACGTTAACTTCCATGACCTCCTGGTGCACGCCCAGGAAAAGCAGCGCCGAAAAGACGACCAAAGGCGAAAAAACCGTCCAAAGCTTCACCAGCTCGGACTCCTCGCCCCTAAGCTTTATCCACGCCGCGGCAAAGGAAAGAAAAACGCCTCCCATGAATAGCCATAACCCCAGCATTCCGAAAAGCCCGCTCTCCGCTTTGACCTGCAGATAGAAGTTGCAGGCGTTGTCGGGAGCCCTTAAGTTTTCCTCTTCGTACTTGGCGAAGTTCGGCAATTCCACGACAAAGCTGCCGATGCCGACGCCGGAGGGCCAGGTCCTTTCCGCCGTCAGCTGCGCGAATCTTGGGTAGAGCTGGCGCCGGCTGTCGTTGAAGATCCTTAAGATGCTGCCGGAATTCCTGATGCTGCGTATGTCCTTTTTGAGCCTTCTCTGGAGGGCCGGGCTTTTGGTCGTTCCCGTCAGTATCTTGTCGGCCTTTTTGACAAGATACATGCTGTACATTCCGGCGCCGCTGGCCATGACTATCAAAGCAAGCGCGACTATGCCAAGCCTCACCAGAGGCCTTGCTCTCAAGATCTTTTTCGTATTGATGAAAAAGCCGAGCGTGAAAAGGAAGAGGGCGGCCACGATCGCCAGAAAGCCGCTGCGGGATCCGGAATAATTTATGCCCAGAACGCAAAGGACCAGCCAGGCGGCAAGCAAAAGCGGCCTAAGGAAGCCGCGCTCTTTTTTCCAGCAGGAAAGGAAAGGCAGGCCGAAGCTGAAAGCGAGTCCAAGGACGACTCCCAACGCGTTGGGATCCTGGCAGGTCCCGTTCACTCTGCCCATCCTCACCCAGTAGAACGAGCGGTTGGCGCAGAACTCAATGGAAACGTGGCGCTGGATAAAGGCGGCTATTATGGCCAAAGTGCAGCCGGCGGCGAAGAACAGCCACAAACTGTAAAGAAGTTTCATTATGTCGCGTCCGGCCCTCTCCTCGCGGTTGGCAAGGCGGAAAGCGAAGGGAACGAGCATCAATCCGGCTATGAGCTGCGTGGCGTTGAACGTTATGTAGGTGAGAGCTTTCGAGCGGGTCCATTCCTTGTCGTTCACGATCTGGGCAAAGAAGGAGCGATCGCTGAAGACCCAGTCCGGCGCATAGCGGGTAACGCTGGCATAAGTTCCGATGATGACAACGAGAAGCCAAAGCAGCCATCCCGTCTGTCCGGGAAAAGGCTCGAAACCATCCTTTACGAACACTTCGTGGAAAGCAAGGCCCGACAAAACGGAAAGCAGGACGAAAACATGCATCGGATGAACGCTTCCGCCCGTGCCTATGAGAGGGACGGCCATGAGCCAGGGAGCGGTGAAAAGCAAAAAACCGAAGGCCCATTTGGGGCGCCACAGGGCGAAGGCAAATCCTGTCAGCGCAAGAAACACAAGCGGCGGCCAGACCAGGCTGTTTCCGGGTGCGAAACGGCTGTAAAGCGCCGCGTCCCACCCCAAAAAGAGCGAGCCGAGCAAAGAAAAGCAAACTTTACACACCAAAGTACCCATAATATAAGGATTATACCATATTAGCGCCCTTCTATCCTCGCTTCCATTTTGCCAAGGATCT
>JAFYIM010000310.1 GCA_017538635.1 bacterium | reverse complement strand
GGGCGTTCCCCGGCTTTGCTCCAGTTGTGCGTTCCAATATTCGCAAGCTCGATTTGAATAGGCCAGACTGATCCGGCTTTTATCGTCTCTTTCGGCGTTTTCAAATAGATCGCGGCTCCCAGCTCCTCTTCGCTTGTTTTTTTCGCAAGGATCAGTCTGTCAAAGCAGAGCGAAAGCTCGCGGCTGTCGAAGACGTTTTTGCCGACGCGCCCCGGCGCGAACGAACCGCTCGTTGTGATCTTGAGGATCAAGGGAACGTCTTTCCCGGAAGGAGGAACGTTTTCGGCTTTGAGTATGATGTTGGTGAAGTCGGAAGAAATTGCCGCGCTTCCAATTTTGGCTCCGTTCAGGAAGAAATTCGCCCGCATTTTTTTAATAGCCCTTACGCGCGCGGCCAGGGTAAAGGCACCATGCGGCATATTGTGGAAGCGGGCCGTAATGTTCGTGCCAACGCACCAGGCGTAGTTTTCCTCGGGGCTCAGATATTCGTCGTTGGAGAATCCTGTCAAAAGGTACGGATCGGCTTCTTTCGCGCCCACGTCCAGAATGTTGCTTCCGGTCTTCGGGAGCGGCTTCACAAGGCTTGCGGAGGAGGGGATCACTTTCCCGGTGGCCAGCGCTATGTCGCTCCAATTCGTGAAGACGCCGCCCGACACTATCTCGTGGAAGCCGATCTGCCGGCGTTCGGTCCCCTCGGGCTTATTGAGCCTTTTGGCGGACTGCGTCCAAACGACCGCGGACGGAACGATCTGTTCCTTGGCTGCGCCCTTGCGCATGACCGTCACGAGGTCGCCGTACCAGTTGCCATCATGATCTTTGACGTCAAAATAATATTGGGGAAGGATGTTGTTCCTGGAAGCGGCGTCCGGTTCCGTGATAATGATGAGCGGAAGGTTTTTCTTCGCGGCCACGCTTTCAAGGTATTCGACAGCCTCTGTGTTGCCGTATTCCAGGTAGCGCATTTTAATAAGCGCGGAGAAGCGGAAGAGCGAAAGAGTGAAAACCAGGATGAAAACGCCGTAGCAGATGTTTCTCAATATTTTTTTGTTTTCCAGCGCTTTCAGGTTTTCCAGCATGGCGGCCGGAAATTCCAAATAGCAGGACCAGGCCAGGCACCAGACAGGGAACCAGAAAGCCAAATAGCGCTCGGCGAAAAAGTGGGAGAAATGGAGGTGCGACAAAAAGAAGAAGGGGACGACTATGCCAAGGGCGAGGAAAAGTTCTTTTTCAAGCTTCTGACGGCGCGCCAGCCTTGCCGCTGCGGAAAGCCCAAGGCTCACCCACAGGAAGACCAGGCTGCAGCACTTAACGGGGAGGGCGTTCTTCCAGAAGAAGAGCTGGAGCCGCTGGGAAGCGATCCCAATCTTAGCGGGAAGCCAGGCCTCTCTGGCCGAAAAAACGAGGCCGGCCTTTTTCAAAAGGGGATCCCAAAGCAGGAAGCCAGCCGTAAGGAAGGCAAGAAGAAGCGCTGCTCCGAGAGCGAAAAACTTTATGTTTTCCGCCTTCGGCTTGCGGCAAAGGCACCAAAATATGAAGTGCAATAGGATCGCCGGCTGAAGAAAAACGCAAAACTGGTGCGAAAAGAAGGCAAGCGCGGCAAAAACAAGCGACAACGCAAGGTATTTTGCAAGCTTTCCTTCGTCTTCCAGCGCCCGGAAGTAAAAATATATTTCCATTATGACGAGCGTCATATTGAGCGCATAGAAGCGGATGTAGAGCGTGTAAAGGATCTGGTAGGGGCAAAGGGCGTAAACGAGAAGAGCGCCGAAAGCCGCGAAACTCCCGAAATAGTTTTTGGCG
>JAFYIM010000309.1 GCA_017538635.1 bacterium | reverse complement strand
CGAGGCGGTCATGGCGAATTTGAAAAATACCGATCTCAAACTTATCGCCGCCGCGCTTGCGGTCTTTCTTCTTTCCTACATCATCACGGCCTGGCGCTGGAAAGTCGTACTCGAAGGCGCAAAAAAACACATTCCCTTCTGGAAACTCCTCAGGTACAGCTTCACCGCCAGCTTCTGCAACAATTTTCTGCCCACCGGTTTCGGCGGCGACATCACGAGGGTCATCAACATGCTCCCTCACGGCATCTCGGCCGCGGAGGGAACAGGGCTTCTTTTCCTTGAAAGGCTCATCGGCTTTCTGGTCATAGGTCTGTTGATCGTTTTATCGCTTCCCTTCGTTTCAAAAGACATAATGCTTGCTTGTTTGCTAGGGGGCAAGACAACAATGGGAGCTTTGCTTCTCATCGCCGCTGCGCTTTTTGTTCTTTTCATAGCGATGCTTTTCATAATCGTTCTCATCGCAAGCAAAAAGGCCGTGCTGAGATTCAGCGCTTTGTTTTCCAAGATCCCTTATAAAACAGTTTCCATATTTTTGGTCGAATTTCTGGAAAAGCTGAACCAGAATATTCGCGGAGCCAAGACTATCGCAAAACTGATCCTCGTTTCTACGCTCCTGCAGTTTTCTTTCGCCATTGCATTCTATCTTTGTTTCTGGGCCGTTCTTGATCAGAAGTTTTCTTTCACGCTTGTTTTCGCCCTGGTCCAGACGA
The DNA here is from genome assembly GCA_017538635.1 of bacterium. The sequence goes on along the minus strand of JAFYIM010000309.1, from coordinate 2,332 downwards.
CCTCTCTTCTGGGCGTCATTCCGATAAGCATCGAGACGATCGGAACTAGGGAATTCGTCTTCTGTCTTTTCCTGCCCATCGAAGTTTCCACGCTCTTAGCCTGCCTTATCATCGCCAGGGCCGCTTCCGTCGTCATGACGCTTCCCGGCGCTTTGTTTTTCATCACCGACGGCCTTTTCAGAAAGTGTACCCCCAAAGACTGAGACAGAAAGCTCCGCCCAAGGATCTGGCGAAGGCCATAGAAGCTTTCGATTTCACGGTGGAGGAGGAAGACCTGCCCTGCCGCGTTGACGCTTTCATCAAAAGAAAGCTTCCCTGGCGTTCCCGCGCTTTTTTCCAAAAGATGATCGACGACGGGCTCGTAACTCTGAACGGACAGCCCACCAGGGCCGGGCGCTATTTGCTTTTGGGCGAAAAGATCCACATCGACATTTCCTCTTACCAGCAGGAACATTCCGAGGCTAAGATCGACCTTGACGTCATCTATGAAGACGAAGCCCTCCTTGTCCTCAACAAGAAGCCCGGCACCATCGTGCATCCGACCGGCGTGCATCTTTACGATACGCTCCTGAACGCCGTGCACGCGAAATACAAGGATCTCGCATACAGGCCGACTCTCATCCACCGCCTCGACAAGGACACCAGCGGCGTTCTGATCCTCGCCAAGAGCGAAAAATATAGAACGCACCTGGCCTGCCAGATTGAGAAACGCGAAGTAAAAAAAGTTTACCGCACCTTAACCCATGGCGTGTTTTCCGAAAGGGAAGGGGACATAGCGCTTCCCATGGGCGACAACAAGTATTCCCACATCAGGCTGAAACAGATGGTGCGCGCTGACGGCCTGCCTTCGCTTTCCCGTTACACTGTCAAAGCCAGCGCGCCAAACGTCCCGGGTTTTCTCAACGGCCTGTCCCTCGTTGATGTCGCCATCAAGACCGGCCGCACCCACCAGATCAGGGTGCATATGTCCGCCATCGGGCACCCAGTCGTCGCCGACAAACTTTACGGCAAAGAAAAAGAAGCAATTATCTGCGGCGTTCCTATCGAAACGCAGCTTCTTCACGCCATGTCCTTCATCTGCCGCCATCCAATAACCGAGCAGGAGATAGAATTCACCGCGCCGCTGCCGGAAGCTTTCCAAAACGCTGTTTCGGCGCTCTTCCCGTCTTTGCAATAAAAAAACGCGCCGATTGGCGCGCTTTAATATTTGGCGTCTCCAAGGAGATTCGAACTCCTGTTGTCGGGATGAAAACCCGGTGTCCTAGGCCGGACTAGACGATGGAGACGTATGTTTCGCTTCAAGAAAAAAGTGAGCCGTGCGGGACTCGAACCTGCGACCCTCTAATTAAAAGTCAGATGCTCTACCAAACTGAGCTAACGGCCCGTGCTTTTTTCTTCTACTATTTTAAGAATGGTGAAGTTGATTATATTAAAAGGGCCTTTGTAAGTCAAGGCTCATTTGGCCCTGGGGTCTTTAAGATTGCGCAGGATGGATTCCATCCAGGGCGTCTTCAGGATCATGAGGCTTTTTAATTCGTCAACGCTGACGGCGCAATTTGCCTGTATATCTTTGCGCTGGGCATTGAGCCTGGCCTTCGCCTTAATAGCGTCTCTGCGGCCCTGCCAGATGGGTTTAAGGCGGCCCCGGGCGGTCCAGAGCAAGTCTGAGAGGAAGGCGTAGAGGAAAATGCCTAATCCGTAGCGCCAGAGGAGCGGGGTGGGGAAGTCCTTCCAGACGACCCAGAGGCTGTTGCGCTTGGCCCAGTATAGGGCGCGGTCGGAGTATTTGGTGGTGGAGAAGCCCACTCTGTGCCAGACGGCCGCTTTGTGGTTGAAGCGGCAGCCCCAGCCTCTTAACCTTAAGCGGAAGGCGAGGTCAACGTCCTCGTTGTAGGCGAAGAAGTCGGGGTCGAAAAGGCCGGTCTCCTTTAAGGCTTGCACGCGGTAGAGAGCGGCGCCGGCGCAGGCGCCGAAAACGCCCGCGTCGTCCGTGTAGGTGTCACGGGGTTTTCCGTAGCCTCTTTTCCCGGCTACGCCGTGCTTAAAGAACATGTCGCCGGCGGAGTCGATGACAGTTGGAGCGTGTTCGCCGTCCCAAATGAGCAGCTGCGAGGCGACCGAGCCGAGCGATTGATCGCTTTCGGCGGTCTGCACGAGCTCAGATAGCCATTGCTTTTCGACTTTGGTGTCGTTGTTCAGAAGGACGACGTACTTTAAATCGGGATAGCGCTGGAAAAGGAGCGCAAGTGCTTCGTTGTTGCCGCGGGCGAAGCCGTAGTTTTCCTTGAAGTCGTATAAGAGAACGTCCGGGTAATCAGCTTTTATGATCTCG
>JAFYIM010000308.1 GCA_017538635.1 bacterium | reverse complement strand
CAGCCAGTACCAGGAAGACGGCACCGGCATCAGCGTCTGCGACGAATGCATCAAAGTGCTGACGGAGCCCGGCAAGCGCGACAGCCTTGTCGCGAGCTTAAGCTACAACGCGGCCTACGGCACGTCCTACTTCGTGAGGGTTACTATCATAAAGCCGGACGGCAGGGAAGTGCCAATCGACGTCACAAAATCCGAGACCATGATCGACACCAGCCAGATGAGCTCCAACATCTACGACCCGGCCTCCAAGATCGTGCAACTGAGCCTGCCCGGTCTGGAAGTTGGCGACATCTACAGGCTTGAGTCTATCGATGTCATTAACAAAGCCAGGATGAAAGACACCTGGTCCGGCGGCTTCGTCGGCGAATTCATGTCTCCTCTTCAGAAAGAGATCATCGAAGTTTACGCTCCGAAAACGAAGCCTCTGGCTTACATCACCAAGCGCTTCGAAATACCCGGCACGATCGTTGAGAAGAAAGAGGAAGTGGGAGATTTGATCCACTACAGCTGGGAAGTAAGCAACGTTCCCCAGATCTTCCCCGAACCCGCCATGGCGCCCTTCTACGTTGCCTGCCAGCGCTACTATTTCGGCACCATCCCGAGCTGGGAAGTCATCTCCAAGTGGTACATCGATCTCTGCGAACCGAGAATGGCTGTCACCACTCCGGAAATGGAAACGCTCGCCAAAGAGCTGACGGAAGGCAAGGAGACGATCCGCGAGAAAGCCGAAGCGCTGCACCGCTGGGTCGCCAAGCAGGTCCGCTACAGCGGCCTCACGACCGAGACCGTCGCCCCCGGCTACGAGCCGCACGACGTCAAGATAACTTTTGAGAACCGCTACGGCGTCTGCCGCGACAAGGCCGCCCTGCTTTGCACCCTGCACCGCATGGCCGGGCTGGAAGCTTACCCTGTTTTGATCCTGGTCGGTCCCAAGAAAGACCAGGATTCGCCCAACCCCTGGTTCAACCACGCCATTAACGCGGTCGTTGACGAGAAGGGCGAATACATAATAATGGACCCGACGCCCGAGACCGAGAAGAACTTGGTCCCGCCCTACGAAGCGGACACCAGCTACCTCATCTGCAGGCCGGAAGGTGAAACGCTTATGACCATGCCCCAGGAGCCCGTCGAGGACAACATGGCCACAGAAGTCTTGAAAGGCAAATTCGACAAGGAAGGCAACCTCGTGGCTGAACTTACGAGCGTTTACACCGGCATCAACGACACGAACGTCAGAGGCAGCTATTTGAGAGCCAAGGAAGAGGAGAAGAAGGCTATGGTCGAGAATCTGCTCGGCGCTATTTTCGGCGCCACGGAACTTTTCGACTATGAGATCACGCCCAAGGATCTCCACGACATGAGCGAGCCCTTTACTATGAAAGTCAGATTCAAAGCCACGGGCCTCATGACTGAGCAGGACGGCTACTACGTCATAGACAGCCTCTATTCCATGGCGGCTTACAGCACGGTCTGCCCGATCATCCTTTCCAGGATGTCCACCAGCCTTGATAAGCGCCGCTTCCCGATGAAAATGGCCGCCACCTGCGGAACGCAGTGCTACTGCGAACTCGACATGACGGATATGGAGCTTACGGATTTCTCCCTGCCCGAGTATCCCGTCTTCGACACTCCGGAGATCTTCTACAAGCAGACCGTGGCCGTGACCAACGGCATCTTCTACGCCAGCCTGCGCCAGGAAGCCAGGAAGAAAGAGATGCCGGCCGAAGCTTACCAGACTTTGAAGGATTACAAGAAATTCAGCCAGAGCGTCGGCTACAAGCGTGTCTTCGCCAAGAACGCCAAGGATCCATATCAGGGCCAGCACGTCCTTGTAGTGGACGATGATTTCACCTACGAAGTCATAGACGAAAGCACCGTCAAAACGAAGAGCGTCGTCACCAAGAAGATCCTCGACTACGCCGGCAAGAAGGCCAATTCCGAACTGCACTTCTACTATTGCCCGCAGAACACCGAGATCAGCCTGACCAACATGTACGTCGAGCTGGAGGACGGCACGGTGAGAAGAGTGGTCGATTCCGAGATCAACGTCATGGACGCCGACTGGAAAGCCTCGGCGCCCCGTTATCCCGACATCAAGCACATCGTCGTGACGCTGCCCGGCACCGACATCGGCACGACCGTCCACTACGAATGCGAGCGCGTGACCAAAGATCAGCCCCTGCTTTCCGGCACGATCTATTTCGAACCGGGCGAACCGATACTTCACCGCCGCTACGCCGTCATCATTCCCGAAGGCATGAAGCTTGAGACGATCTGCAATGACACGAGCTACTTCTTCCGCGGCGAAGAGGAAGTTCCCAACTTCGTTATCAGCGACCTCAAAGACGGCCGTAAGCAGTACCTCCTCGATATGGTCAACCTTACCAACATCGTGAAGAGGGAAGCGAACCTCGTGCCCAGCGCCTTCCGCAGCCCCATGCGTTCCTTCATCTGCGAGAACGTAAAAGACAGCTACATGAACGGCGGCTGGAAGAACTACGCCGCTAAGCTTCAGGCTCAAATTGAACGCGCCGCCGCCAATCAGAAGGAAACCGAGGCCAAGGTGAAAGAACTGACGGATGGCAAGGAATCTCTCCGCCAGAAAGTCATCGCCATCAGGGACTACATTGAGATCAACGTCCGTGAAGACGGCCCCTCTTTCACGAGCCTGCCCTTAGACGCGATCAGCGACGCCGACCAGACTCTGAAGGACGGCTACGGCAACGATTTCGACAAGGCTGTGCTCTTCTACGCCATGCTGAAATCTGTCGGCTTCAACCCGAGCATCCTCCTTGCAAGCTCACTGGACGCTTTTGATTACGAGCAGAACCTCTTCTTCATGCTGCCGCAGAGATCCATCTTCACCGACGCTTATGTCGAGATCTACCTGAACGGCAAAACCGTCTATCTGAATTGCTGCAGCCAGTACGATATGCTCGAGACCAAAGGTCCGGATCGCGACGTTGTTCTCGACCTCTCGAACGGCAACATCAGTTTGAGGAACCAGCCCGAGGAATTCGCGTTTGACCGCGACACCGTCTATGAGATCACGGTCGATGACGATCTTACCGCGACCATATCCCGCGTCTCCAATTTCGGCGGAGCCGCCTACGGCAGCCTTGTCAGGGACGTTGTCGAGACGCTGCCCGAGATGGTGAGAAGGGAAGAACTGCAGGCCGCCGACGGCATCGCCAGAGGCGCCCAGATCTTAGAAAACTTCGAGCGCATCACGAACGGATACCCCGGACTTACGAAGATCAAAGTCAAGACCGACAATTACGTACAAAAGGACGGCGACACCATCTATCTGAAGCCCTTCTACAGCTTCGGATTCAGCGGCGTTTCTAAGCCCACCAGGATCTATCCTTTCTATTACGGCAGCAAGAGCAAGAACAAGACTGTCATCAAACTGACCTTCCCGAAAGAATACACCAAGGCGCTCTTCATGCCCTCCGGCAACTTCGAGTTCCCGGGACAATTGGGATATATGACCTGCAGCGTCGAACACGAGGAAGGCAGCAGCCAGTGGACGATAACCTACCGCTCCGAACTGGAGCCCGCGGTCCTCGACCAGGAGCAGTACCATCAGCTCCACCTCATCAACAAGAAACTTAGTGGCGAAAGCTTCAACACCATCGCCGTTACGAAAGAAACCGAACAGAAATAACCGTCAACATATATTTTTATCATGAAAAAATTCCTAGCACTCTCTCTTTTGGCCGCTCTGGCTTCCTCTGCATTCGCTGAGACCGATCAGCAGGGCCTGACCATCGGCAACTTCAAGGATTACGAACGCATCACTTACCCCGTCCCCCTGATCAGGGGCACCTACACCTGCTCCAGGAAGGATTACAAGAACTTCAACGATGTCCCGGAAGTTTTCGCCAAGAACGAGACCACCGGCCGCACCATCAAGGGCACAGGCCTTTCCAGACGCTACAAAGTCTGGCCGGAACTAGTTTACGGCACCAACACCCTGACAGTCACGGTCAAAACGAAAGAACGCACGGAATCCAACCAGATCCGCCTCATCTACGAACGCCCCAATACCGATTACCTCTGCTACGTTTACTACATGGTCGATAAGAACGGCGACCATATCTACATCTCCAACCTTGACAAGGAAAACGATCCGCAGTACAAAGACGGTGAGCTCTGGAGAAAGAAATTCACGACCGGCCTGAAAATCATGCAATCCTTCACCGGCGACAGCATGTATCGTCTGGGATATCCGAGGAAGTGCTTCGCCTTCAACTGCGACGAGAAGGGCGAGATCATCATCAACGTCATCACCAGCCAATACACCAAAGCGGAAGTCTGCGCCTGGAAAAGAGCGGACGGCTCTTTCGACGAAGGGAAACTCTATCAGAATTTCTGCGAAGTCTTGGGCGAAGACAGGAAAGGCGGCGAATTCCGCCGCGCCATAGGCATCCCCAACATGGCCTCTTTTGTGGACGGCAAAGTCAGCGGCAACACCGCCCTTGGCGGCCCGCTGCTCGCCCAGTTCGGCGCCACCGGTCTCTACTCCTGGCCAGCCAGCCTTGACGAAGTCGTGCAGTGCTTCACCAACAACACGCCGATCACAACCTCCCTCAACGACTCCTGCTGGAGGGACGTCCAATACGGACACGCCGCCACCACGCTTGGCGCCTATTTGCACGAATGCGGCCACGGCTTCGGTCTTCCTCACATCGAGGGCGACAAATACAACAGCGTCATGGCCCGCTCCTACGACATCATGAACCGCTGCTTCACTTCCTGGGAAACCCCCAGCCGCATGAACAAGGAAATAACCTTCTTTGACGAGCGCGACGAGCCGGTCTGGAGCCGCATAGAGTGTCACATCCTTTCCTCCGTCCCGTTCTTCAACGAGATCAAGGGTTCCGTTCCCAGAACGCCTCCCACGTACAAACTGGATGACGACGGCGACACCCTGCGCATCCACGACGACGACGGCCTTGTCCTTGTTTCCTACTGGGGACTTAAGTACAAAGTCCTCGACACTCCGAACTGCCACATGTACCCCCTGGACGGCAGCGTCAAAGACGCCACTCTTTCCCTCTCTCAAATGCGCGCTGCTATGCAGACCGAGGAGAAGTTCGAGATGAAGTTCTGGGACAAGTACGGCAATCAGTCCTCTCCCGTCATAACGAAGGAAGGAAAGCCCAGCAATTTCTGGGACTAAATCCTCCCCCAAAGCCAACAAAAAAAGCGGGATCAAGCGATCCCGCTTTTTTATTACCCGGCCCTCTTGACTTTCAAAAGAGATGT
>JAFYIM010000307.1 GCA_017538635.1 bacterium | reverse complement strand
GGGCTGGCAGCGGCGGAGGACAGGGTGTAGTTGATGTCCACCTTGCCGTTCCAGGGCCAGCGCTGGGCGCAGCTGATGTTCGTTACCTGGCTGGGGGTAAGGTCCGCCAGAACGGATACAGCTGTCAGGGCAAGCAAAAGAGAAAATACAGATTTGATATTCACTTTCTCTACCTCGTGTTATTAAGTGTTTATCTTACTAATCTTATTATACTACAGAAGTGGAAAAATTCTACCAAAACAGGCCTTGAAATGCAAGCGAATTTACTGGGGGAGTAAGCGACGCTATTGCAATTATTTAATTTGAGCGCTAAAATACGGCAAAATCGCTTCCGCAAAGGAAGCAGGGTTTTTGCCGCAAATGCCATTGTTTAGGGCAGATTGCGTTTGCTTCTGAAATAGACCGCTATTTCGTTGATCCTGGCGCTGCGTTCCCTTGAGTCGTAGGTCCTGAGGCCGAGGTTGTTTTCCGCGAATTCGTCGGGGCGCATTCTGTTAGTGTAGAGGATCTTGAACCTGACGTAGCGGACTTCTTTGGCGCCGAAAGTGTATTCCTCGCAGGGGAGATTGGGAATGCCGTTGTTCTTTAGGCCGATGCGCTCCCAACTTTCGCCGTCAAGCGAGATCTCAACTGTGTAGCGCTGGGAACTGAGGCCGTCGGCGTAAGGATAGACCGCGACTGTGTCGCAGACGGTGGGGGATTCAAGATCTATGGTAGCAGTCTGACCTAAGCGCGTGCCTTCCCAGGCGCTGCCGTTGTCAATTACGCCGTCCGTAAGGTATTCCGGGCCGCAGTCCAGGTATGTTTCATAATTGGAGGTGACGGGTTTTCCAAAAGCAAGGTTGCCCTCAACGAGGCGGGTATCCAGCGTTGTGAAAGTGTTGGCGGAAAGGCCCGCGGAGTTTCTTAAGTTCGGGCGGTCGAGCAGGCCGCGGCCGAAATTGATATACATGATGTTCTTGACCTTTTCGGAAGAGATCGTCACCTGGTCAGGGGCGGTAATCTTGGCGTTGGCTGGATGGAAGACTTTGTCTATGCCCGCGACTTCAAAGCAGTCGGGGTCTTTGCCGTCCGCTGTCGTCAGGCCGTCGTAGGCGAAGTCGAAAGAGAGTCTGGCGCTTTGCCCTTCCAGCTCGATGCTTTTCACTTTCGGGAAGTAAGGCTTGAGTTCTTTTTTGCCGTACTGCTCGTAGAGAGCGAGGTTCGCGAGCCGGACAGCCAGGGGCTTCTTGTCCATCGGGTGGATGTTCGTCAGGTCGTCCGCGGTGTCGTAGGCCAATGCCATGCCGGTATTGGGAATGTCCAATGATCTCGTCTGGGCGTCGATGATCTCGTTGCGGTGGGTGTATATGGCGACGTAGTGCCAGGAAGCGATCTGGACGTAATAGAAGGGCAGGTCTTCGTTCCAGATCCTGCGCCAGCCGTCAACTAGGGCGTGCATCTTCTGATAATAGGATTCGCCGCAGGGACGGTCGATGACGTCATACTCCGCCTGGTACCAGAGGAAGCCTTTTATCGCGAAAGGAACGAGAGGGTGGATCTGAGTGTTGTAGATGGAGCAGTTCTCGTAGGGAGTCGGGTATTTCGGAGGCTTGGGAGGAGGAGGCATTATTTCGCCGTTCTCCACGGAAGCTTTGACTTTTTCCGTCCACTCTTTGCTTCTCTTAAATGTGTTGACGAGGGAGGCCTCGTAGAGCTTGCGCTGTTTTTCAACGTCGTAAACGTTGCCTTCCATGCCTTTGGTCATCTCGAAGCCTTCGGGCGGAATGTAAGCTCTGATGGGCGTGCCGCCCCAGGAAGAGTTGATGACGCCTATGGGAGCGTCTATTTCTTCCATAAGTCTTCTCGCGAAGAAGTAGCCGATGGCGCAGAAGCCGCCGAAAGTGCCCTTGCCGGCTGTTTCCGGCGTGCAGACGGCCCATTTGGTGTCGATGTCGAAGCGGGGAGTGTAGCTCGTCTTGTTGACGGTCGTCAGGATGCGGAGGAAGGGGTGGTTCGCGTTTTTGACGAGATCCTCGCCGTTGTAGCAGGCCTTGATGCCCATCTCCATGTTGCTTTGCCCGGAGCAGAGCCAGACCTCGCCGATAAGGATGTCGCTAACTTTTATTTC
>JAFYIM010000306.1 GCA_017538635.1 bacterium | reverse complement strand
GGTAATCATGTTCTTGATGTAGTCGGCGTGCCCCGGGCAGTCGATGTGGGCATAGTGACGAGTTTCGCTCTCGTATTCGACGTGAGAGGTGGCGATCGTCAGGGTTTTGCTTTCGTTACGGAAGCCCTGGGAGGCGGAAGCCTTGGTGACTTCAGAGTAGGGCACGAATTTGGACAGACCTTTCTCAGCCAAAACTTTCGTCAAGGCAGCGGTGGTCGTGGATTTGCCGTGGTCGATGTGACCGATCGTACCGACGTTCACGTGGGGCTTAGTTCTGTTGTAAGTTTCCTTAGCCATAAAATTTCTCCAATGGTTTGGATTATGTAATGAATTAAAAAAATTTTTTATATGTTGTTAACCACATATTTTCACTTCTGACAAGACATCCATCTATTCGGTGTCTAGATCTTCGTTAGCGTCTGCATCTATTCGCGACGCGTATGAGGTATGTTTTTTTCAGCACCGGAAAATTTGCTTTCGCGCTTTTTCACGATGGGTGAGAACAATAATACCAGAAAGGGTGTTTGATTTCAAGTACCCCATTCCAGCCCCTCTCCCCAACCCACATAAGCAATTAATAAAAAGTAAGATAACCAACTAAATACCCCTGTGCAAAAACCGTTTAAAACATATGATTTTAGCAAAGCAAGGCTCGTTCCAAAACCATAAGCCTTATGCTAAAATATTCTCGATGAACGCGAGAATAAAACAACTGAGGGAAAACGTCCGGAACGGTTTCTACCATAAGTTCAGGAGAGACATATCCAGAGACAGTTTGAACGCCGATCTGGAATCAAAAGCAGCCGGCCTCAGCCTCAACGGGCGCTACCGGCTCATCTACGAGTACATCTTAAATAAAGAAACTCCCCTTGTCTTTCCAGGCGAGAAGATCATCTTTACGAGGACTATAAAAGGCAACCCGGACTTCCCGATGAACGGATTGGATAAAGCAAAGCCGCGGCGCGCCCTTGAAAACCTGACCATCGAATGGCCCATCCTCCTGAAAGAAGGCCTCGCCGGGCGAAAAGCCGCCTGCCAAAAAGCCCTGGAAGAAAAAAAGGACGACCCTGAAGCCGTCGATTTCTTAACGAACGCCATCGCGGCCATAGACGCCGTGGCCAATTTCGCCAAGCGCTACGCCGCTGCCGCCAAAGAACCAAGTCAGCGCGCACTTTTGGAAAAAGTCCCCCAGTACCCGGCGGAAAGCTTTCACGAAGCGCTACAGTCCGTCCGCTTCATAATGTCCGTCATGAGATCCGCCGGCGGCGAACACATGGGCTTCGGCCGCTTTGACCAGTACATGTGGCCCTACCTCGAAAACGATTTGGAGCAAAATGTTTTGACCCGGGACGAGGCCTTCGAGCTATTGGAAGAATTTTTCATTTCCCTTTCAAGGGACGCCGACCTCTACAGAGGAGTCCAGCTGGGCGACAACGGGCAGAGCATGATGCTGGGCGGCTGCGACAGGAACGGAAACCCTGCGGTCAATCCCCTCACCTACATGTGCCTGGAAGCCTCGGACGACATTGGTCTGATAGACCCTAAGATCAATCTGAGGGTAGATTCCAACACGCCCCATGACCTTCTTCTTTCCGCCGCCAAACTTACCCGCAAGGGCTTGGGCTTCCCGCAATACCAAAACGACGAAGTCATCATTCCCAGCCTGGTGAATTTCGGCTACGACCTGGAAGCAGCCAGGGACTACACCGTCGCGGCCTGCTGGGAGTTCGTGGTGGAGGACGGCCGCGACACCCCGAACCTATTCGCCTTCAATTTTCCTCTGTGCGCGGACGAGGCCATAAGATCCGGCCTTAAAGCCGGCGATGATTTCGAAGGGATAGTGGACAGATTAAAAACAGCCGTTGACGCGCAAGTAAAAGATTTCAAGGAGAGCTGCGGACAAGAAGGTTATTTCCTTCCGGAACCCATCGTTTCCGTCTTCTCCAAAAACCCCATAAAAAAAGGCCGCGACCTGAACAACGGAGGCGGAAGCCACTACCATTACGGCTGCCAAGGCTGCGGCTCCTCAAGCGCCGCCGACGCCCTGGCGGCTGTAAAGTACCTGATTTTCGAAACTAAGCAGGTCACGCCGGAAAGACTCTTGGCCGCCTTGGAAAGCGACTACGAAAACGACGAGGAATTGAGACAGATAATAAAGGCCGTCCCCCACAAGGTCGGCAGCAATGACGATTACGCCGACGACTTTTTAAAACTCCTGTTCGACCTCTTCGCCAACGCCCTTGCTGAAATAAAAAACAACGGCCGCGGCGGCCGCATAAGGCCAGGCTCCGGCTCCGCTCAGCACTATGTCTTAATGACCGAAAAAAGAGAAGGCCAGAAATTGAAAGCCACCGCCGACGGCCGCAAATACGGCGACTTCGTCAGCTCCAGCCTCGCCCCTTCTCCCGGCGTCAGAGCCCGCGGAATCATCAGCGAACTTGAGACCTACGGCAAATTAGACTATAAAAGGATCTGCAACGGCGGCCCCATAACCATGGAGCTTGCGGACTCCTATTTCAGGAACGAGGAAGCCCTTCTAAAAGTTGTCAAACTTATCCAAGCCTTCGTCAAACTCGGCTGCCAGCAGCTGCAATTGAACACCCTGAACCCTGACAAGCTGCGGGACGCCCAGATACACCCGGAAAACTACCGGGACTTAATAGTCCGCGTCTGGGGCTGGAGCGGCTATTTCGTGGAGCTTTCCAAGCCCTATCAAGATCAGATCATCGGACGCCAAGCCTTCGGCGCGTAATATATGGACGGCCTTTTGTTCGACATAGCGGAAGCCTCCATCCACGACGGTCCGGGACTCAGGATAACCGTTTTCCTAAAAGGCTGCCCACTGCGCTGCAAATGGTGCCACAGCCCGGAAGGACAGAGCGCCGAAGCGGAAACCCTCGTTTTCCCCGGCGGAACAAGATTGGCGGGCGAATATTGGAGCTCGCAAAAGCTGGCGGCGTACCTCCTGGATAAATCCGATCTTTTGGACGGCGTGACGTTTTCCGGAGGCGAGCCTTTAATGCAAGCCGATTTTCTTCTGGAAGTCCTCGACATAACAAAAAACGCTATTCCTGCCATAATCGACACCTCCGGCCACGGCGATTACCAAAAATTGAAAGCCCTGGCGGAAAGAGCAGAGAGCCTTCATTTCGGTCTGAAAGTCCTCAACGAAGAAAAAGCCAAGTTTTGGACCGGGCAAAGCTCATCCCTAATACTCGACAATATCAGACGTCTTGACAAGAAATGCGCAACGCCCTACTGTTTCCGGCTGCCCCTTATTCCAACCGTGACCGACAGCGAAGAAAACCTGACCGCCATCGCTGAATTGGCCAAGGAACTCAAAAATCTCACCTCAGTTGATTTCCTTCCCTACAATCCCATGACCGGAGGCAAATACGCCGCCTGCGGCAGAACGTACGAACCGCCCTTCAATGAGTTGGCCTCTCCCCTCCTCGACATAAAAGCCTTCCAGGCAATTTGCCCCGTCAAAGCCAGCATTCTGGATTAGTATCAATCAAGCTGCATGAAAACGCGGAAGCCTATTTTGTTGCTCATTCTATTGGAGGCCGCCAGGCCTTTCACCTGGACGCTGCGGGACCCCGAGCAGCAAGACTTGCCGATCGTGCCCCAGCTGCCGCCGCGAATCGTCGCGTAATTGCCTGTCAAAGTGCCAACTTCGTCAACGGTCGGATCGGTGTCGTGGAGATGAGAGTTGTCGATCCAGTCCAGGCACCATTCATAAACGTTGCCGTGCATATCGTAGAGGCCCCAGGCGTTGGGAAGGTACGAGCCCACGACGGTGTGACAACCGTTGTAGTCTTGGGTGGGTTTATTGTCGTTATTGTCGCTGGGATAGCGGCCAAGCTGGGCCAGGTTGGGATCCCAGTCGCTGGTCTGAATGTCAGTCCCGTTGTTCAAACTCGTAGTCGTTCCCGCACGGCAGGCCATCTCCCACTGCGCTTCCGTGGGAAGCCCGAAACTTAAGCCGGTCTTGGCGTTCAGCTGCTGGAAGAAACCGTTCGCGCCGGTTATGGTATTGAAGTTCACTGTCTCCACGGGACGCGTCGCGCCCTGCGTTTGCGATGGGTTGGTTCCGGTTATCAGCTCATACTGGGCCTGCGTCACTTCAAAGACTCCGATATAATACGGCTTGGTGAGCGTGACTTCGTGCTGGGCGAGGTCAGTGTCTCCCCTCATGTCGAAATCTTCGGGGCTGCCCATCAAAAAGGTGCCCGGCTCGATGCGCCTCAGGGCGAGTTTCGTCGTCTTGTATTCTGCCGTCCAGCTTGCGGGAGGTTCGGGAGAGTAGCTGACGGAGCCGTCGGAAAGATCAACGGTCATGAAAGTCTTGGGAGGAGGCGGAACGACTTCGCCCGCAACTTTGATCCTCATACTGCCAGAGTAGATATTGTCGAAGGCTTCGCCCGGCGTCCAGTAGATCGTGTGGGCTCCGTTGCCTTGCGCCGTGCCGTCTTCGCCTTCTCCCGAAAGTACTCCGTATTCCGAAAGCTTGTAGAAGGTCGCGCCTTCGTCGGTGGTGCAGAAGAAGTCCACGGTGAACTCGTCGTTCTCGTCGGAATCAAGGACGTAGTTGATGATGACCATCCTCTCGAAGGGGAAGAACTGTCCGGCCGTGACCGACTGTACGCAGCCGTCAGCCCTGGCGCCGGCGGAAGCAAAGACCGTTATGGCAACTAGGGCCGCGGCGAGAGCTTTCGCACGCTTCCTGAGAAAAAGGAAGCCCAGTACGCCGAAGAGCAGCAGGGCCAGAGGTTCGGGCAAGATCTTGATGGTATGGCTGTAAATTTTCGTTTCCGCGTCGGTCTTTATAGTTTCCGTAATAAGGTAGGTGTGGCCTGCGGGCAGGTTTCGGTATTCCGAGGCATAGTAATCCCAGAAGAAAACGCCGTCAGCAAAGGGCGCATCCAGCGTCATAAGGATCTCTTTATACACGGGATTGTCCAGATCCTGCACCTCGATGGAAACATATTCCGGTTCGCCGGAGGCCAGATTTTCGCTGTAATAGATAGGATCGGTGGCTTTCAAAGTCACCGCCTGATCCATGTCGCTTTTGCTGCGGAAAGAAAAAGGTTCGGAAATACACTCGTCGCAAAATGAGCTGATCGCAAAGAGCGCCGCGAATAAAGTTAAAACAATGCTTCTTTTCATGTTGGTCGTTAATTAAAGTTTAATAGATGCTGTTGCCGAAACTGTCCTGGGCGACGAAGACCGGGAAATCCTCAACTTTGAGTTTCCTTACGGCTTCCGTGCCAAGGTCAGGGTAGGCGATTATTTCACATTCCTTGATGCATTTGCCCAAAAGGGCGCCGCAGCCGCCGGGCGCGGCGAAATAGACTGCCTGGTATTTCTTGATAAGCTCGGGAACGTCCCCTTTTCTGGCGCCTTTGCCGATCATGCCGAGAACTCCCGCTTTGAGCAAGGGCTCGACATAAGGATCCATTCGGTAGGCGGTGGTGGGACCGGCGGAGCCGATGACGGATCCCTTGGGAGCCGGCGTAGGTCCGGTGTAGTAGATGGTCGCGCCCTCCGCGGGGAAGGGAAGAGCCTCGCCTTTTTCTAAGGCTTCAACGAGCCTCTTGTGAGCAGCGTCCCTCGCTGTGTAAAGAGTGCCGGAGAGTAGGACATACTCTCCGGCTCTAAGGTCTCTTGCGATCTCTTTGGTGAGAGGAAGGGTTATTTTCCTCGGAGCGGTCATTATT
>JAFYIM010000305.1 GCA_017538635.1 bacterium | reverse complement strand
CTTTTTCTCAACATTGCGATCCATAGCCAAAATTCTCCTTTCATTTCAATACTACCCAAAACACAATTACAGCGCAAGGTCATCATTATTAGATTTTTAGAATTTGATATAATAATCTAAACTAACCAAAGGAGTTGATATGAAAATCAAACCGATAACCATCACCGCTTTTATTGGCTGCCTGATCGTTTTGGTCTGTGCCGGCTGCAAAACCGTTTCGATGAAAGACATCAATCCGGAGAACCGTCCTAACGCCAGGCTTCTCCCCTATCTTAAGCCTATCGTTGATACGAACAACGTCCAGACGGTCTATACCAGCGGGACTTTGACGACGAAGACGCAGTCCAACACCACGGGCGCTTCATATACTGTGGGAAGCGGCACCAGGCACTTCGGTCAGGAAGCGAACGTCTATTCGGAATCGACGAACACAAAGTCCGACACGACTTTCTATTCCGACCTGAGAGTCGGCGACGTGCAGAGCATCTTCACCAAAGAAGTGGAACAGAACATAGTTGACGTTAACACCGCCAGCAATCCCAGAGGCAGGATCGTCCTTAGGCTGAACGGCAGAGCCTCCGATTCTAACGAAGCGCTTGAACTGGTGAACGGTCTGACGGTTGGACTGCTGTGCCTTTTCGGCATGCCCAGCAACTTCAGGACCGAGGAACTGGACATCAACGTCGCCATCTACAACAACGCCAACGTGCTCGTGAAGCAATACACCGTGGCCGCCGCCGACACCGAGACTACGGCGATGTACTACGGCTACAAAGACGAAGACACGCTGCGTTTAGCCGCCGCACAGGCTCTGAAGAACGCCTTGGAAGAGATCCGCGGATACATCTACAGAGATTACGACCAGATCGCCAGCAAGCTTTGATATGAAC
The DNA here is from genome assembly GCA_017538635.1 of bacterium. Next base: position 1,784 of record JAFYIM010000305.1, on the reverse strand, counting down.
AAGATCGTTTTGAAAATTGAAGGAATGGGCTGCGAAATGTGCGTTAGCAAAGTGACCGCAGCCCTTTCCGCCGTGGATCTAGTTGCTGAAGTTAAAGTATCCTTGGGAAACGGTTCGGCGGAAGTTTTCTATTACGGAGAGACTGCGCCAAACAAAGCGGCTCTCAAAGCGGCCGTTGAGAAAGCCGGATTCAAAGCCGCATAACCAAAAGCGCTATGAAACATTTTATTTCTGTTCTGGCGATAGTTTTCGCTCTCGCGTCCTTTGGCGCAGAAAATCACAAAGTGTACGTCCATTACGGCGCCGATGCTGCCAACACGACCAATATGATGCTTCAGGTCGCAGACGGGGCTAATTTCGCCTTCAGGGGCGTTCTGCCGGCAGGCTACGGGATCAGCAGCTTCGATTATGCCGGCATTCCGAAACAGGTAAGCAATCACAAAAGCAAGTTGCTCTTCGTTGGCATCAACGATTATCTCCCCTCCCGCGGACTGAATTCCCTCTCTTCTTGCCTTAACGACGCCGAGACGCTGGCGAATCTTTTGCTGGAAGGCGGGTATTTCAAAGGCGAGGACGGCGTGCTTTTGGAAAACGCCAACGCCCTGACAAGCGTAATCAGGAACCAGGTCAGAGCCGCCGCCAATCAGCTCGTTTCCGGCGACCTCTTCGTCTATTACCAGTCGAGCCACGGCGGGAATTCCCCCTACTCTTTGACCACCTTCGATTCCCGCTACACCGCTCAGGAACTTGCATCCGACCTTTCCTATTTTCAGGCCGGTGTCAAGGTCGTCATAATCCTGGACGCCTGCTATTCCGGAGCCATGATCCCGCAGGGCGCCATGGCTCAGGCCGTAATGTCGGAATTAGCGGAGATCAGGGCTAAGCAGTTGTCCATATCAACAGCGCAGGCGGAAGCGGATATGAAGAACGACATGACCTTCCTGACCGCCTCCCGCGGAGACGAGGAATCCTACGGCGGCAAGGCTCTGAGCGTCTTCACCAGCGGACTCTTTTTCGGCTGCGACGCATTGAGCGACCTGAACGGCGACGGCATGGTCTCCTTCGCGGAGCTCTACGTCAGGGGCTTGGCTTTCCTGGATCACAATAACATAACGCGCCAGCACCCCTACATCAGCAATCCGGAGCTCGCCAACAACATCCAGGCCTTCCCCATTCCGCAGAAGAGCTGCTTCGGAAGATTGGCGGAGCAAGACGGATATTGTTATTTCTTCATCCCCGCTGTCAGGCAGGAACTCTATATTGAAATTAAAACGAGCATGGCGCAGCAGTCACTTCTCTCCGTCCCCAAATTCAGTCTGAAGACCAATCTGAAAAAAGCCGCTGACATGGAAGGCCCGCTTCCCAATGCGCTGGACATAACGCTTGCCATAACCGAGCCCAAAGAAAAAGGAGCAAAGCAAGCCTTCACACCGGTCGTCGGCGACTCCGCCGTAACTCTGAACGGCGCCGTTATTCCCCTACGCCAAAGCGGACAGGTCATCAAGGCGAACAAGAAAGGGACTTCCGCCTCCGTTTCGCTTCTTAATTACTTCTTCGAGCCCGTGGGCAAATTCCAGTACAAATTCGACCAGAAGAAAAACAAATACACCTGCAAGATCAAGTACAGCGACGAATGCTACCTGCACACCATATTCAGCATGGATAGCGGATCCCAAAACGTCAGCGTCGTCCTGAGGGACGCCTCCACTGCGAGCTCAATGATGACTGTCGATACGGTCTATAAGGAAGGCAAAAGCTTCACCGCCAAGCTCGCCAAAGCCAAG
>JAFYIM010000304.1 GCA_017538635.1 bacterium | reverse complement strand
TGGCGCTGCACATGAAGAAGATGAGAAGCAGAAAGACCATGTCGATCATGGGCGCCATGTCCAGCTCACACTCCGCTTTCTTTTTCCTTAATTGCCGCACTTCTCCTCCTTTTCGGTTTTTCCTTTTCCTCTTCTTCCTCTAGGCCAAGCCTGGCCCTGACTTTTTCCCTTGCCAAGCCTGCCCCCGCATACACGTCGATAAGTTCCGTAACGCGGGCCAGCAGCTCCCGCTCCCTAACGTCGAAACGGCTCTTCAAAATGAAAAAAGAGACCATGGCCGGAATGCCGACTATAAGCCCGGCGGCGGTGGTCAGAAGCGCCTCCCCGATGTCGCCGGCCAAAAGCTCAGGCTTGCCCATGCCGCCCAAACCGATCTTTGAAAAGGCTTTGATCATGCCGCTTACCGTCCCCAACAGACCCAGCATCGGGGAGAGCGCCGCGATAGTGGAGAGCAGGTTGAACCAGAACTGCATAGCTATGCTTTTGCCTTCCCACTTTTCCAAGACCGCTTCTTCCGCCTGCGATCTCTCTTCCTTGTCGAGAGGATACTTCAGCTTTTCTATACCCGGCGCCAAAACGAGCGCCAGAACGCTTTTGCTGAGCGCCAAAAGATCAAGCGCCGCTTTAAGATCTCGCTTGTAAAGCGCGGCCTCCAACCGCTCCGGAAGTCCCTTGGGAACAAACTTTCCTTTGCGCGTCTCAAAAAAACTGTAAACCGTGAGCCAGACTACCACGCAGGAGCAAATGGCCAGAGGGTACATCAAAGGCCCGCCCGTCTTGAAAAGCCCCAGGGCGGTGGTACTAAGCGATTCCTCTTCCCCTAATGCGGAAAACGAAGCGAAAACAATAAAAGCGATCAATGTTTTCACGGCAGCAGCTCCTCAGTGTAGGTGTTTATCAAGTGCGTCTTGGTATAGCGGTCTTTTATTTCCAGCCAGCGCAAAATAAGCTTCCTGTGCCGGCGGTATTCGACTTCCTTATATTCGTTGGTCAGTATCCCGGCCAGACGGAAGGCCGTTTCCGGATCCCCCGCTCTCAGGGCGCAGACGCTCCCTAAAAAAAGGCAGTCCGCGTCGACCTTCCTTTCCAGCGCGAAAAACATAGGGGGAGGGAGAAGATAAAAAAGCGCGTTCCTGAAATCCTCCTCCCGGTACAAAATGCGGCCCATATAGTAGTGCCAGAGCGCCGCGCTCTCTTCGTCTCCCTTTTCCCAAGCAAACTTTTCCAAGACTTCCCGGGCTTTTTTGTGATCTTTGGTCTTCCAATGGCAGATGCCCAGAAAGAGCCCGGCCGCTTCTTCCTTGCTTTTAAAAAAATAGCGCTTGGCCTCCTGGTAGCAGGCGCAGTTGAAAAGCAGTTTCCCATAGGCGAAATACGGCGCCTCCGCCCCGCCGGGCCAAGTTGCGCCCCAGGCGTAGAGCTCCCACAATTCTTTCCCGCGTTCCAGCGCTCGCTTCCTTTTCGGCCCCCGGCGGTAACTTTTTTCCGCCAGCTCTTTAAGTTCCACAGGATCGCTTAATCTCAGCTTCGTCACCTGCTCCTTTTTGGCGCGGCACTTCATAAGGGATCCGTCTTTGGCGTACCTTTCGTAAACGATCGCGTTCTCCTCGTATTCCAAAAGCCGTCCGCTAACGCTCTGCCCGGACTGCAGCGTAAGCCTTATTGGCAGCACAACTGTCAAAAACAAAAGGTACGGTCTTCTCATAAATACCCCTTTTCTTTGGCTTCTTTTTCCGTCAACAACCAATCGTTTGTTCTGCCCAGCGCCTGAAAACAGGCAAGGCTCTTTTCATAGGCCGCTTTCACGGCTTCCTTTTCCCCTTGGTACATGACGTAGACTCGCTGGTAGTAACCCAGCGCTTCGCCTATCTTTCCCGTTTTTTGATAGCAGTCTCCCGCCAGCAAAAGCAAGGCGGCTTTTTTCTCCGGAGGAAGGCCCTTCTGCCCCAGCAGCGCCAGGAACTTCTGCAGCGCTTCCTCCGTTTTCCCTTGTTTGAAGAGCGAAACGCCCTGCAGTTCGTCCCTGCGGTAAAGATCTTCCATGCGCATGAAAGATTCTTCGCCTTCTTCCAAATAAGCTTCCGCCTCCGCGTAGTGCGCCTTTTCCACATTACGTTCGGCCAGGCAGAGCCAGCCCTCGGAAGCGGCCGGATCCCTAGGGAATTCTTCTGTCAGATACTTCGCCAAAATTTCCGCTTCGCCTCCCCGCTTTTCCTTTGCCAGAACGAGCCGGCGCCTCAAACCCTCCGGCCCCAGCGTCTGATATTTCAGCTTTCCCAGCCCAGCGTCGTCTTTCAAAAACAGGCAAGCTTTGGCATAGGCTCCCGTTTTGCCTTTTTCCAGCTCCAGAGCGGCTTCCTTTTTCAGCGCTTCTTTATAAACCTTTTCGTCCTCTGCAAACTGAAGGCCCGCCGTCAGAGCCCCCAGCGCTTCGCCTTCCGCAAGGTCGTCCTTGGTCCTCAGCCACAGTTTCCAGGCCGCGCTCTTTGCTTTTTCCTTTTCACCCAGGATCCGGCAAGAACAAAGATAAGCGCTGAGCGCTTCGCCCCGGAAGCCTATCGTTCCTTCCGAAAGCAGGTAAGGTTCCAAAAGTTCCATAGCGAGCTTCGGCCTTCCCAATACCTCGTAAATTTCCGACGCTTTCAAAAGCGCGTAGCAGGCGAAATTGTCCGGCTTCTCTTTTTCCTGCGGCAGATTCCCTTTGTAAGCCGCCAGCGCTTCCGCAAGCTCCCCTGTGGCCCCCAGAGCGTCGCCAAGCGTGTTCTTCACCTCTTTAGCGTTATCGTACTCGGGGTAGCGCTCCAAAACCGCTCTCAGGGCCTTCTGGGCCCCCAAATAGTCCCCCCTGCGGTAGAGTATGGCCGCCAAACGGAACTCCACGTCCGCCAGGTGCAAATTCTTGGGATATTTTTGCTTGAAAGCGGAAAATGTCGCCTGCGCTTCCTCGTCCGGCCCCTGGTAATACGCCAGCATGCCCTTCCAATACGTCGCCTCAGGGGACAGCTTGTGCTCTTCCCCGAACGCGGCGAGCCAGGCCTCCGTTTCCGCGAGGGCTGCCTTCTCTTCTCCCAGGAAGCCCAGGGCGCAGGCCGCATACAGTTTCGCTTCCCCCAATAATTCGGAGGAAGGATAATTTTTGGCAAATTCCAGAAACCTGTCCCGCGCCCTCTGGTATTCTGTGGCCCGCAGGGCGCCCTGGGCCGGCAGCAGCGCCAGCGCTTCCAGTTCATCCTCTTTAAGCTTTTCCCCTAAAAGCTCCGCCACGCCCCTTTCCAGGCGGTCCAGGTATCCTCCCTGCAGACAGGCGTAGCAGCCCAGCTTTTTCAAACCAACCTTCACAAAATCATTTGTCGTGATCCTGACGCCCTCTTCGCAATAGACCGCGCACTCCGGATAATAGCAGGCGTCGTAACAGGCGCGGGCTAATCTCGCCAGTCTCGCCTCGCCGCAGGAAGCTTTGTCCGCCAGACGGTAAGCGCTAAGGGCGCCGGTAAAATTATTGCTCATATAAAGAACGTCCCCCAGCCTAAGCGCCAGATAATTCCTTAAAGACGCGGAATCTTCTCTTTTGTTCAGCGCCAGGCCTTCCCGCAGCCACGAAAGCGCAGCGTCCGCCTTCCCGATCTCCAGCAAACACCAGGAAAGATTAAGTGAAGAAAGCGCCCGGTATTTTTTCACCTCCTTCACTTCCTCCCAATAGGGCAGCGCTTCTTCGTAGCGCCCCGCTTTCGTCAGGGACAGCGCCAGATTCGCTTTCACTTCCGCCGCGTCGCCGAAGCCCTCTTCCAAAAGATGACGAAAAGTATCCGCCGCGATAAGATAATGCCCGAGCTCCATCTCCGCCATCCCGAAGCCGAAACGCGCGTTCTTTGCTTCCGAAAAAGCAGGATATTCTTTCCCCGCCTTGGCAAACAGATCGGCCGCTTCCTCGAAACGCTTTATCCTGTAGGCCGCCAATCCTCCGAAGTAAGTCATGCGGGGAAAATAGTTAGTCATCTCCTCTTCTTCCCCGTAGCGCGCCAAAAAAGTCCGCGCCGCAAAAAAGGCGTTCGTCGCCTCTCCTCCTTTCAGCGAAGCGTAGGTATAGCGGAACAGCCCTGCCGAATCAAGCTCGTCAAAATCTCCGCCGAACGCCGATCCGAGCCACAGGACACCGATTTCAATAGCTATAATGATTTTCTGACCGCACATATATTCCTCATATATATAGCGGTCGCGAAAACGGAAAAATTGCGTTTGATCAGTTGTTCGGCTCTAAAACAAAGGAAAGCGAGTAATCGCGCGAAGTGTCTATTATGTCGCGCGCAACGGGCGGAGGTCCGCAGCTCGCTCCGCCCAAGCCTCTCGTCTCGGCGTAAATTCCGAACTCCGTTTTAGAGGACGGCGGCAGTTCCGGCGGATGGGTGAATTCTATCAGTTCCAGTGGCGAATAAGGGTTTATGCAAAACGCGAACGGCTTATACAAACGGACGAAGGAAAGCGCGCCCTTGTCTGTCTTGAAAGCCACCGAGCGAGTGTTCTCGTGGTTGCCGCTGTCCTCGTTGCGCCCGTAGGGAAAATAAAAATCTTTAGCTTTCGCCGAATAACGCCCGAGGAACGCCCCCGACTTTCTGTCGCGGTAATTCTCGAAAGGCCCCGCGCCGAAATATTCGACCGCAGGATCCTCGGCGTCCAAAACGAAGTGATAGCCGATCCTGGCGAGCTCAACGCGC
>JAFYIM010000303.1 GCA_017538635.1 bacterium | reverse complement strand
ATTTGACTTTTTTTCATAACATCCTCCTTGATTGGTTTGAGACGTTTTCATTTTGTTCACCACCATTATATCATAAACTGGTAAATAATTTACAAGTCAACTATTTTGCGGTAAACAATGCCCTTGGGGTTCTTAAGTATAAATATTTTAAGTAAAACAGTTTAAGCCTTGGAATAGGCTTCCAGCAAACAGGGCTCTCCGTCCCCTTCCCAGGCCAATTCCTGGCTTCTAGCCAGAGCTTTTTGGCTTAAACTTTCCCTTAAGGCCTGGTCGTTGTAAAGTTTCAATATGCCTTCCGCCAACGCTTCAGGCTTGCTCGGTTCAACGTAGAGCGCGGCGTCCTTGCAAGTGGCGCGGTGTTCTTTGAGATCGAACATGACTTGCGGCAAACCGGCCGCCATGTAGTCGAGTGTCTTCAGCATCGTGGAGTTGTCGTTCATCGGCGTCTTAGGATCAGGTGTTACGCCGATGTCACTTTCTTTGAGTATTTCCTTCGCTCTTGCCTTCTGAACGAAACCCAGAAATTCCGTTTCTTTTTCCAGTTTGAGTTTTTTGCTGAGCGCTTTTAGGTTCTCGAATTCCGGACCGTCGCCAAGCAGTTTCAAGGAAACGTTCGGCTGCTTTTCCTTAAGGATGGCTAGCGCTTTCAAAAGAATATCAACGCCGTCCTGACGCGCCATCACTCCGATGTAAACAAGCCTGAGAACGTTTGAGCTTGCAACTTCTCTGTTTTGGATAAGCTCTTCCTTTCTGAGCCCCGAGCGCACCACGAAACTTTTTTCCCGTGCGAGGCCGTCCCTCGCAAACTCTATGTCTTGATAGGAGGCGTTGGTGGCAAGGACAAGGTCGGCGCTCTGCACGGACTTCCTTTCGAAATGCAGAAGAAGCTTATAAAGGATCTTGAAGAAAACTCCGAGCTCTTCGTAGGAAGCGGCGTTTCGTTTAGCGAGTATCAGTTCCGGAGAAAGATCGTGATGGTCAAAAATAAGTTTCACGCCCTTTTTTTTATAAGGCTTGGCCAAAAGGTAGAGAAGGTCCGGCGGGTCGCAGACATGGATCGTTTGGAAAGGCTTCTTCGCATAGACCTTCTTTAATATCGCCCGTTCCTTCAGGAGCGCCTCAGCGTATTCCCGTGCATAGCCGAGCCAGCTTTTGGCCTGGTAAAGCTTGTGCCTTATCATGGTAACGCCGTCATGGCGATAGACGCCCGCGGGCGCGCGATCGTCGGAGGGCGAAACGACCGTCACCTCGTAGCCGTTGCTTTTCAGTGTTGTGGCTATGAGCCAAACCCTGTGGTCCCTGGGGACCGGAAGGTTTTCGACCACTATGACTGCGTGGGGCTTCGTCATTTAAGGTTTCTGATCTTGAAGCTGCTGATCAAGGAGTCCTGGCCGATACAGTTCGTCTCGGTCATTATGACGCTGCAAGGTTCGCGCTTGCCCAGGTGAGCGGAACGGAAGCCCAGGGGAAGATGCTCGTCCCCGATTATGAGCCTTACGGAACGCACGTCAAAAAATTCCACCTCAATCTCAAAAGACGGCCCCTTGATAAGAACTTCCTTGGCGCTTTTCTGGACCGCTTCGCAAAGCGGCGAAAGATGGAAATACTGCTTGGCGGTCACGCCGTCGCAGCCCAAAGTCTCGTCCTTCAGCGTAAGTTTTCCTTCTTCGGTCTCAAAGACCAGCGTTCTTCTGTGCGTGAGGCCGAAACGCCTCTTGTACCCGTAGTGCCTGGCGGAAAGATCAAAGCCCGTTTCCGTCATTTTGTCGCTCTCTATCTCCACACGGTATTTGTTCTTCCACATGAAGGGGCCGAGGCTTCTGCTCTGGCTCTCGTTTTCCGCCGTCAAGGTGTTGTGGGCGAATGTTGAGCGGAAATACTCCCGCCATTTTCTCTGCTGATGGTAGTTGCCCGTGCCGGGGTCTATGAAAACAGGCGTTCCGTTGACTGCCATGGTGAAGGAGAGCGCGTCGGCATGTCCGTGGGCGGCCAGCGAGCCGAAACCCAAAGGACCGGTCATGAAGAAAAACTCCACTTCCGCACCGTCAGCTGTCTGGCCTTTCCAGAACATGCCCGCGTCCTTGCTGAAGTGGACGCGGTCCTCGGTCTGAACGATTGGCGCGGTCTTCAAGGCATACCATTGGTAGTCTTCGTCTATTTCTTTGCTTTCCTGCGCCGAATCGGAGGAAAGCGCCAGAGCAAGTTTTGTCACATTTTCGTAATAGGCGCCGTTCCTGGGTATGAGCCCGGTGGCCACGGCTTCGTCGCTGTCGCCGTATTCGCCGCAGAGCGTCATCATCCCGTTGGCTCTCGCCATAAAGAGGGCGGCGGCGTTTAGCGTTTCTTTGGCCTTGGCCAAGAATTCGGGGGAAAGGCAGGCGGCGGTGCAGAGCAGTTCCAGAGAGAAAGCCTGGTAAGAGTAGGCTTCCTCTAGATTCACGCCCTTGGCGGAGAACTGCGCTTTCGCCTCTTTCAAAAGCTCGTCTTCCCAATTCTCCTTCTCTTTGGCGAAAAGGATGGGGAAAGTCTTCTTCGCGGCGATAAGCGCCGTAAGTTCGGCCAGCGCGTGATTGTTGGCGCTGCTAAAACGTGAGCGGTTGAATTTCACGTGTTCGTAATGCTGCTTGACCACCGTCATAAAGGAAAGCGCAAAGGCTTCCGTAAAGCAGCCTGGAAGTTTAGTGGCAAGCAGGCGGTAAACGTGACACCAAACAAGCAGGCGCATAGCGACTTCCATCGCGGTCGCCCAGGGGAGACCGTAAGGGTAAGCGCATTCCTTCATAAAGCCTTTAAGCTGCGAAACGATCTCTTCGGCATACTTTTCATCTTCCGTCACGGCGTAGGCCTTCGCCAGGTCGATGAGATGATAGTGGCGGTTCAGGAACCAGATGCGCATTATGGAAATCTCGTCCCCGAGGTCGCGATAATTCATTTCCAGGAAATCTTTCCTCGGAGACTGCTTGCCGTTTAAAGGATCTTTCAGCCAGGATATGGTCCCCGGCAGCGTTATCTTCTCGCCGAAAAACTCAAACTCGTGATTCAGCGCCGCCTCGCCCTTCGAAACGACTTCCTCCCTGATCTTCTGGGAGGCCTTGGGCTTCGCGCCGAGAGTTGGCGCGCTTTTTTTCATTTCGCTGCTGGCCGTGTCAAGAGGTATCTGGCGCATCTTCGAAAGGTCCGGCTGATTGACCAGCAGGTCAAGCCGCCAGAAAGTCTCTTTCAGAGACATCTTCGAAAGACGGTCAAGATACCAGGAGAGTTTTTTCCTATCCATGATTTTCCTTGGCTATTTTGGAGACTACCGCCCGGAATTTTCCCCTGGCCGTGCGGGGCAGAAACGAGCGGTAAGTGAACTGTATCGCTATGTCGGCGGAAGTCCTTTCCGTGAATTTCGCGCGTATGATCTTTTCGTAAGACTGTTCGTAGTGGACGTCCGGGACGATCACTATCTCGGTGTGATAAAGATCGTGCTGGATGATCTGGGCCGCCACGATGTGCGGGACCGCTTTGAAGACGTGGTCAAGGCGGCCGATCTTTCTTCCGTCCGGCAGATGGAAGAGATCGTCTTCGCGGCCTATGATCTGGCGGCAGCCCGGTCCCATAGCCCCGCATTCGCAGCGGTCTTTCCAGCCGAAGGGGCCGATGGCGATGTCTCCCGTCTGGTAGCGAATGAGCGGCTGGGCATCGTTGATGAAACTCGTGGCCACGATCTCATAGCGGTCGTCGCCAAGAGGAGCGTATTCCGTAAAGCCGTAGCTCGTGTCCTCGTGGTAGCAGCCGGCCTGGCAGGTCGTCATCCAGCACACCCTTTCCGCCATGCCGTACTGGACGTGCACCGGGCCTATGAATTCACTTATGAGGTCGATCTGCTCCTGATTGACCGTTTCGGAAGCAAGGAAGACCGCCTTCATGCCGAAAGGCCTTAATCCCTTGCGCCAGATATATTCCGCCAGGATGTAAGCCGAGCTCGGGTAAGCGCTCATGAAAATGCTTCCGGAAGAACGGATCGTATCGATGTACCAGGGAAGCGTAACGTCCGACATATGGTAGGAAGACAGCACCCACCTGCGGCCGATGAAATCGTGCACGCCGAAAGGCGGAGTCTCGCGCTCCTGCGGCACGACCAGATCGCCTCTCAGAACGATCATCGGCCATCCCGGGCGCCAGCCCGCCTGGCAGTACCAAGAAAAGAAGCCTGCCTCCTCCCTCGCGATGGAACGGAGGCTGCGCCTCAATTGCAGGGGCGTTCCCGTCGTTCCGCTGGTGTGGGCGGCCACCGTCATCTTTTCCCCGGTCAGGAAAAGTTCCGGACGCGCCCTTAGAGCCTCTTTTTCCAGGTACGGCAGAGTCTTCAGGAAATCGATAGCGTTATGATTGGCCTTGAAATTCGAGAGCATGTCGCGGTAAT